>DATLGW010000608.1:0-2353 GCA_035540315.1 Burkholderiaceae bacterium
CTACGGCCGCGTGATGCCCTGGCGCAGCCGCAGCCGCAGCCGCGACGGACGCTGGCGCGCGCTCGCCGGCCCGCACTCGGCGGTACTGACGACGCAAGTTCCGCTCGAGGACGAGGACGATGCGACGGTCTGCGAGTTCGACGTTCGCGCCGGCGAGCGCGTGCCGTTCGTGCTGACCTACGAGCCGTCGCACATGCCGGCCGCCGACCCGATCGATCCGATCGAGCGGCTCGAGCAGACGGAACGCTTCTGGCGCGACTGGGCGGGCCGCTGCGAATACGACGGCGACTGGCCCGATGCGGTCAGCCGCTCGCTGATCACGATCAAGGCGATGACGTACGCGCCGACCGGGGGCATCGTCGCGGCGCCGACCACGTCGCTGCCCGAGGACGTCGGCGGCGTGCGCAACTGGGACTATCGCTTCTGCTGGCTGCGCGACGCCGTGTTCGCGATCCAATCGCTGATCAGCGCCGGGTATCGCGACGAAGCCCGGGACTGGGGCGACTGGCTGCTGCGCGCGATCGCCGGTTCGGCCGCGCAGCTGCAGCCCTGCTACGGCATTGCCGGCGAGCGCCGCACGGAGGAGCGCGAGATCGACTGGCTGCCCGGCTACCGCGATTCGCGGCCGGTGCGCATCGGCAACGACGCGTACGGGCAGCTGCAGCTGGACTGCTTCGGCAGCGTCCTCGACGCGTTCCACCACGCGCGCACCTCGGGGCTGAAGCTGCACGACGACGGCTGGCAGCTCGAGTCGAACCTGGTTCGTCATCTCGAGGACCTGTGGCAGAAGTCGGACGAAGGCATCTGGGAGATCCGCAGCGACGGGCGCCATTTCGTTCACTCGAAGGTGCTGTGCTGGGTCGCCTTCGATCGGGCGATCAAGGCGATCGAGCGCTTCGGACGCACCGGTCCGCTGGCGCGCTGGCGCAGCATCCGCGATCGGATCCATCGCGAAGTCTGCGATCGCGGCTTCGACCGCAGCCGCGGCACGTTCACGCAGTACTACGACGGCAAGGCGCTCGATGCCGCGAATCTGCTGATCCCGATCCTCGGCTTCCTGCCGCCCGACGATCCGCGGGTCGTCGGCACCGTCGATGCGATACAGCGCGAGCTGTCGCGCGACGGCCTGCTGCTTCGCTACGATACCGACGTGACCGATGACGGCCTGCCGGGCAAGGAGGGCGTGTTTCTCGCCTGCAGCTTCTGGCTGGTCGACAACCTGGTCCTGCAGCGCCGCAACGACGAGGCGAGCCGGCTGTTCGAGCGGCTGCTCGCGCTGCGCAACGACGTCGGCCTGCTCGCCGAGCAGTTCGATGTGCGGATCGGCGCCCAGGTCGGAAACTTTCCGCAGGCGTTTTCCCATTTCGCGCTGATCGACAGCGCGCTCAACTTCACGAGTTCGGGACAGGCGGTCGAGGACGTCGACGCCCGGCAGGCACGGCGTCGCGGCTAGCTTCGCCGATCGCGCGCACGCCGCCGCGCTTTCGGGTCAACCCGACGCGCAGGCGACCCGCCGCGGCGCGGGGTTGCTGCAGCAGACGGCATCGAAGCGACGCTATAGTCGGCGCTGCCCCGAGCCAGCAGACCGGCGGGGAAACTCGATGGCATGGCTGAAGACGATCCACATGGCTTCGCTGCTCGTCTGGTGCGCCGGGCTGTTCTACCTGCCGGCGCTGTTCGCCGTGCATCCGCGCACGCCGGAGCGCTGGACGTATCGGCGGCTGCGGATGATCACGCGCTTCAGCTACATCGTCGTCACGTCGCCGGCCGCCGTGATCGCGATCGGCACCGGGATCGCGCTGATCTTCATCAGCCCGGCGATCGCCGGCTGGCTGGTGCTGAAGCTGACCGCGATCAGCGTGCTGACGATGTACCACCTGTACTGCGGCTGGATGATCGCGCGGCTGCACCGCACGCGCGTCGTCAAGCGCCCGGGCTGGCACGTGGTGGGCATGCTGGTGCCGGCGACGATGATTCCGTCGATCTTCTGGCTCGTGCTGCACAAGCCGCTGTGATCGCAGCTCGCGATCAGTCGTCTTCGAGCTCGATGCCGACCTGGTGCTCGAACACCAGCTTGCCGCCCATCCAACCGGCGACCGCGACCATCGCCGCCGTCAGCGCCGACGTGTACAGGCCCCAGTACACGATGAACTCGGGCGGCGACGACAGCCGCAGCATCCAGTTCGCCGCGGCGATCGACAGCATCACCATCGCCGACACGAAGTGGCTCCAGCCGGGCGTGAGCAGCCGCACGTCGCGCTCCCACAGCAGCTCGACCGCACCGGTCACCGCGGCAAGGATGCCCATCACGGTGCCGACGCCGATCAGCCACAGCGACATCCGGGCCCAGAAC
>DATLGW010000609.1:0-16041 GCA_035540315.1 Burkholderiaceae bacterium
GCTTGCAGAAACTGAACAGCGCCTCTTGCATCGCATCGGCTCCGCGCATCCTCACCCTCGAGCGAAATCGTGCATGCGAGAATTATCTTCAATCGCATCGCGCAAAGCTATGAATTTGCGCGAGCGAATTTCAACAGCCTGTTAGGCATGGGTGGCATCACCAACGCGACCGTGACGTCCAGCCGCGGTCAGAGCCCCAGATACGCTTCGCGCACGCGCGCGTCGTTCAGCAGCTCGCGCCCTGCCCCCTGCAGCACGATCCGCCCGTTCTCCAGCACGTAGGCGCGATCGGCCAGCCGCAGCGATGCGGCGACGTTCTGCTCGACCAGCACGACCGTCAGCCCCTGCTCGTGCAGCCGCCGAACGATGCCGAACACTTCCTGCACGACGAACGGCGCCAGCCCCAGCGACGGCTCGTCGAACATGACGACCGTGGGGTTGCCCATCAGGCAGCGGCCGATCGCGAGCATCTGCTGCTCGCCGCCGGACAACGTGCCTGCCAGCTGGCGGGAGCGTTCCTGCAGCCGCGGAAACATCGCGAGCACCTCGTCGAGCTTCTGTTTGGCGCCCGCGCGCGCGCGCGGCAGCATCGCGCCGATCTCGAGGTTCTCCAGCACCGTCATCGTCGGGAACACCTGCCGCCCTTCGGCGACCTGGCCGATGCCCAGATCGCAGATCACCGAGCTGCCCTGACCGCCGATCTCGCGTCCGGCGAACCGGATCGAGCCGCAGCGCGGCGTCAGGATGCCGGCGACCGTTCGGATCAGCGAGGTCTTGCCGGCGCCGTTGGCGCCGACGATCGCGACGACCTCGCGCTCGGCCACGTCGAGCGATACCGATTCGAGCGCCTGCGCATCGCCGTAGAACACCGACAGATCGCGGATCTCGAGCAGGCTCATCGCCGCCGCCCCGGCTGGGGATCGGCGCGGGTGCCGCCGGCGTTCATTCGACCGCCTCCGCGCCGAGGTAGCTCTCGAGGACCTTCGGATCGTGCGCGACCTGCTGCGGCTCGCCGCTCGCAATGATCTCGCCGTGATGCAGCACGTAGATCCGCTGCGCGAGCGCCATCACCGCCCGCATCACGTGCTCGATCAAAAGGATCGTGATGCCCTGCTCTGCATTCAGCCGCCGGAAAGCGGCGACCATCGCATCGGTCTCGGTCGGCCGCAGTCCCGCCATCACCTCGTCGAGCAGCAGCAGCTTGGGCTGCGTCGCCAGCGCCCGCGCGACCTCGAGCCGCTTGCGATCGGGCAGCGTCAGCGCCGAGGCCATCCGGTTGCGCAGCTCGTGCATGCCGATCGCGTCCAGCGCGCGCGAGGCGCGTTCGCGCGCGACCGCCGGATCCCGCGTGCCGAGAAAGCCGCCGACCATCGCGTTCTCCAGCACCGTCATGTCGGCGAACGGTTTGACGATCTGGAACGTACGGCCGATTCCGCTCGCGCAGACCTGGTCGGGACGCATTCCGCTGATCCGGCGGCCGTCGAACTCGACGCTGCCTTCGTCGGGGGCGTAGACGCCGGCGACCAGGTTGAACAGCGTCGTCTTGCCGGCGCCGTTCGGTCCGATCAGCGCGACGACCTCGCCGCGCGCGACCTCGAGCGACGCCTGGCTGACCGCGCGCAGGCCGGCGAAGCTCTTGGACACTCGCTGAACGCTCAGCAGCGGGCTCACAGTTCCCTCGACCGCTTGATGCCGAGCGCGCGCGCGATCACCGGCCAGATCCCGAGCGGCATGAACATGATCGCCAGCGCGAGCGCCACCCCGTAGATCACCTGCTTGACCCCCGGGAACTCCATTCCCAGCCAGTGCAGCATCTCGGTGGTCCCCTCCGACAGCAGCGTCAGCGCCGCCGCGCCGATGATCGGCCCGAACAGCGTTCCGACGCCGCCGATGATCGGCGCGAGCAGGATCTCGATCGAGCGGCTGATGTGGAAGACCTGCTCGGGAAACAGGTTGTTGTAGTAGAACGCGTAGAACACGCCGGCAAGCGACGTCAGCGCCGCCGAAATCTGGATCGCGTACAGCTTGTACTTGAACGTGTCGACGCCGGCGGCGCGCGCGGCATCCTCGCCGTCGCGGATCGCGCGGAAGTAGAAGCCGAGGCGGCTGCGCAGCAGCCACGTCGACAGCACGAACGCGAACGTCGTCAGCGCCAGTCCCAGGTAGTAGAAGATCAGCGGATTGCCGCGCAGGTTCCACAGATCCACGACCGTCTGCTGCTCCACGCGCAGGAAGAATCCGCCGGAGGCGCCGACCCAGCGGAAATGATCGAAGCCGATCCGCGTGAACTCGGCGAACGCGATCGTCAGCAGCGCGAAATACACGCCCGAGATGCCGAAGCGAAACGCGAGCCATCCGATCACCGTGGCCGCCGCGACGCAGACGACGACGGCGACGATCATCCCGAGCCACGGGATCACGCCGAAGTGCTGGTAGATCGCCGCCGCCGCATAGCCGCCCAGGCCGACGAACAGCGCATGCCCGATCGACAGCTGGCCGGTGAACCCGAACATGATGTTCCAGGCCTGGCCGACGTACGCGAAATACAGCACCAGGATCATCACCGCGAGCCGGTAGCCGTCCAGGAACGGGCCGAGCGCGATCAGGAAAGCCAGCAGCGCGACGGCAGCCCATCGCGATCGCGCCGGCGACTCGGTCCAGATCAATCGCCACGCGTTCATCGCGTCACTTCCTCGCGCCGAACAGGCCCTCGGGCCGCAGCGCCAGCACCAGGATCAGCAGCGCGAACGACACCATGCTCTTCGCGGAAGGGGCGACGAACAGGCCCGCGAGCGACTCCGACACCCCGATCAGCACGCCGCCGGCGAGCGCGCCCGCCATCGAGCCCAGCCCGCCGATGATGACGATCACGAACGCGAGCAGCGTGTACGCCGGCCCGGACGACGGCGTCACGTCGACCAGCAGCGTCAGCAGGCAGCCGGCGATCGCGACGCAGGCGCTGCCGAGCCCGAACGTCAGCGCATACAGGTGCTTGACGTTCAGGCCGACGACCTGCGCGCCGAGCAGGTTGTCCGCGCAGGCGCGGATCGCCTTGCCGAACGCGGTGTAGCGCAGGATCGCGAACAGCGCTGCGCACGCGATCAGCGCGACCGCGGCGCAGATGACCCGCACCTTGTCGATCAGCAGCGGCCCGATCAGGAACGAGTCGAGCTGGTAGTCGGTCATCACGCTGCGCGCATCCGGGCCGAACGCGATCAGCAGCCCGTTGACCAGGATGATCGCGATCGCCAGCAGCAGCATGAACTGCGAATGCTCGGGCCGGCTGATGAACGGGTTGATCAGCGAGCGCTGCAGCAGGTAGCCGATCCCGAAGAACGCGATGGCCGCCGGCAGCAGCGTGATCAGCGGATCCATGCCGAGAATCGCGAACGCGAACACCGCGGCGTACATTGCCAGCGCCATCAGCTCGCCATGGGCGAAGTTGACGATCCGCACGACGCCGAAGATCACCGACAGCCCGAGCGCCATCAGCCCGTAGACCATGCCGGTCAGCAGGCCGCTGATGATGATGTTGACGATCGCGTCGATCGGCATCGCCGCTCCTCCCGTGCGTCAGGGTTCGTTCTGTCGGCGCGGCCTGACCCGCGCGGCGCGCCGTGCGCGACTGCGAAACTACGGCTTGACGCGCGCGATCATGTACTGCACGGCAGCGCGGATCTGCTCCTGCGTCGCCTGCGCGGCCCCGCCCATCGGCGGCATCGCGCCCTTGCCCTTCACCACCGACTCGACCAGCGCATCCAGGCCCCGCTCGAGCCGCGGCGCCCACGCCGCCTGGTCCTCGAGCCGCGGCGCTCCGGCGACGCCGGCGATGTGGCAGACCGCGCAGGCGCTGTCATACAGCGGCTTGCCCGTCGGTCCGATCGGCGCGGACGCAGCCGGCGGGTGTCCGGGCGTCACCGGCGGTGCAGGGGCTGCTGCGGTCGCAGGCGCGGCGGGCGCAGTCGCGGCTGGTGCCGGCGCGGCTGGTGCCGGCGCGGCTGGTGCCGGAGCAGCCGGCGCTGCCGGCGCCGCAGCAGCCGGCGCAGGCGCTGCAGGGCCGCCGGCCGGCGCTTGGGCGGTGGCGGCCGGCGCAGGCGGCTCAGGGAAATTGCCGCCGGACGCATTGGCCATGTAGACGACCGCCCGCGCGATCTCGGCCTCGTTGAATTCCCCGCCGACCTGCGGCGGCATCGCGCCCAGGCCCTTGACGGCCGCCGCGAGCAGCGACTCGAAACCCTTCTGCAGCCGCGGCGCCCATGCCGCGTTGTCGCCCGTGCGCGGCGCGCCCGCGGCACCCGGCGTGTGACACGCCGAGCACTGCACCTTGTAGACCTGCTCGCCGCTGGCGAGCACGCGCGGCGCGGACGCGTCGCGCAACTCGAATCCCGCGACCGGACGAATCCGCGTCTCGATCGCCTCGGGCGCCATCGACGGCGCGCCGGCACCGACGCGCTGGCCCGACGCGACGAAGAATGCGAGCATGAAGATGACGATCACCGGCACCGCGAACGCCAGCACGATGATCGTGATCACCTGGCGCGGCCGATCGAAATGGATGAACGAGTGGTGCTCGGCCTCGTGAAATCCAGGGTCTTCCTTCTTGGGATCGTCGTGCTGCCTGTGATCTCGCGTCGGGTCGCTCATGCAACGTTCCTCGGGCTCGCGCGGCAAGCAAGGCGCGCAAACGCTCGATTATAGGGCAAGCGATCAGAAATCGAACTGAGCGCGGAACTGCAGGATCCGAAAGCGCGCAGCGCCCTCGCCGTTCCTCGCGCGGCCGTGGATGTAGTTCGCCATCAGCCGCGCATATCGGTTCGGATACCAGTTCAGCCCGAGCGCGAATTGCCGTTGCATGCCGCCTTGCACGTCGGCATCGCTCAGATCGATGCGGCTGATCCGCGCGGCGAGCTCGAATGCGCCGTGCGACCCCTTGGGCTGCACTCGCTCGAACACGCCGCGGCCCGCGTCGATCCGTCGCGATTCGCCGGTCAGGAAGTGACTGAGCGTGACGAACTGCCCGTGGAACGCTGGCCGCGACAACGGCGCGTCGCGCGCCACCCGCATCTGCAGATGCTCGGCATGCAGCGCGGTCGCACCCCGGCGCAGGTAGGCTTCGAGGCCGGTCGCGCGTTGCGCGCGAACGCCGGCCAGTTCGCCGGTGTCGACGAAGCGTCGATCGGTGAGCGCTGACTCCGGCGCCGGCTCAAGACGGGCCCGGCGTTCGCCCGTCCGCCAGCTCGCCAGCGAAGCGCCTGCATGCAGCTGCCATCGATCGCGTTCGATCAACATGCCGAAGACCCGCGCGCTTGCGCCGCGACCGCGCCGATCAGGCAGATCGTCGCGAGCGACGGCATTGCCGAGCACTCCCGCGGCCGCGCCCCATGTGCCGGCATCGTGGCGCACGATCGCGGCCAGCCGGTAAGTCGGCGCCAGCGCAATCGGCAGCGCACGCTCCATCAGCGGCAAATGCGCAAGGCTGCTCTCGGCGTGCAGGCTGAACGGCGGGTCGGTCTGCCCGGCCGTCAGGCTCCAGCGATCCGCAAGCTCGTACGACACGTAGCCGTGCCGCAGTTTCGCGCGGCCCTCGTCGCTGGCGAACGCATCGGCGAGCTCGCTCTCGATGCGGTACGACCCGCGTTCGCGCAGCGACCCCGACACGCCCAGCCGCACGCTCGTCGGCCGAGTCGCATGCGGCTGCGTCGCGCCGTCCCAGCGGAAGCGGCCGTGGTCGAAGAAGATCCGCGCGCTCGGTTCGACGACGCGCGCGTCGTCGGCAGCAGCAGGTCGCGGGGTTGCGGCCGCCACCACGACGGCCGCCGCGACGGCGAGGCGGCGCAGCGCGACAACTGCGGCGCAGTGGCCTTCGGTCGAATCGCCGGACATTGCAGCCCCTGCAAGCGAATGGACGCCGATCCAGGAGCAACCGGCATGCCCTCATCCCGGCGGGTTATAATCTCGGGTTCGCGCCCGTAGCTCAGGGGATAGAGTACTGGCCTCCGAAGCCAGGGGTCACAGGTTCGATTCCTGTCGGGCGCGCCAATCCATTGCTGCCGATCGCAGCGCAGTGCGATACTCCGCTTCGGGGACTCCGCAGATCCCCTTCAGACGGCTCGCCGTCCAACTCTGCGCCAGCCTTTTGCGAGGTTCGCGCGCCATGGACGACAGCCGTTTTTCAGTTTCTCCCGCCGAATTGCGCGCCAAGCTCGGCACCGCAGCTGCACCGGTTCTCGTCGATGTCCGGCGCTCGGCTGCGTTCGATGAGGACGACACGATGATCGCGGGCGCGATGCGGCGCGACCCGTCGGAGGTCGATCGCTGGAAAGCGGCGTTGCCTCGCCGCCCGGTCGTCGTCTATTGCGTCCACGGGCACGAGGTCAGCCAGAGCGCGGCGGCGGCGCTTCGTGCGGCAGGTTTCGATGCACGGTATCTGCAGGGCGGCAAGGCGGCGTGGGTCGAACAGGGCTACCCGATCCGGCGCAAATGCGTGACGACGCCCAGTCAGTGGATCACCCGGCAGCGACCCAAGGTCGACCGGGTCGCATGCCCTTGGCTGATTCGGCGGTTCATCGACCCGGAGGCCCTGTTCCTGTATGTGCCGTCGGACCGGGTATTGGCGCAGGCGAAGGCGACCGGCGCGATTCCATACGACATTCCTGGCGCGGAGCCGTTCTCGCACGACGGCGACTCGTGCAGCTTCGACGGCTTCCTGAAGACATTCGGGCTGTCGGATCCCGCGCTGGACCGGCTGGCGCTGATCGTTCGCGGCGCCGACACCGGCCGGCTCGATCTGACGCCGCAGTCGGGCGGACTGCTGGCGATTTCGCTGGGGCTTTCAGCGAACCACGCGGATGACGACCTCGGGATGCTCGATCACGCGATGACGCTCTACGATGCGCTGTACGCCTGGTGCCGGTCGCTGCCAGGCCAGCCGAACGACCGGAAACCGGACGCTTGAGGGGAAAGCCGATGTCGTCGCCCTCGGAGGATCTGCCGCAGGTCGCGGCGACGCAGTTCCCGCACGGCGTGTCGTTCGGCGAGGCGTTCTGGGTCTGGCTGCGCGTGGCCGCGCTGAGCTTCGGCGGCCCGGCCGGGCAGATCGCGGTCATGCACCGGATCATCGTCGACGAGAAGCGATGGATCGGCGAGGCGCGTTTTCTCCATGCGCTGAACTACTGCATGCTGCTTCCAGGGCCGGAGGCGCAGCAGCTCGCCACATATATCGGCTGGTTGATGCATCGCACGGCCGGCGGGCTGATGGCCGGCGGGCTGTTCGTGCTTCCGGGCGCCGTCGCGATTTTGGCGTTGAGCTACATCTACGCCGGCTGGGGAACCGTGCCGCTCGTCGTGGCGCTGTTCTTCGGCCTGAAGGCGGCCGTGCTGGCAATCGTCGTGCAAGCGGTCGTCCGAGTCGGCAGCCGGGCGCTGAAGAATCGGACGATGATCGCGGTGGCCGCAGCCGCTTTCATCGGCATCTTCTTCTTCAACGTTCCGTTCCCGCTGATCATCCTGACCGCTGCGGCCGTCGGCTACCTCGGAGCCAGGGCGGGTTCGGCTGCATTTCACACGGGCGGCGGTCACGGGGCTGCGAAGGGCGCCGTCGCCGACGCGGACAGCCGGCTGGGCGAGGCGCTGCCGGACCACGCGCGGCCGTCGATTGCCCGCACCGTCGGGGTGTCGCTGGTGTGGCTTGCGCTGTGGTGGGTTCCGATCCTCGTGATCCTGCTGTCGGCGGGCTTCGGGAACGTCTACGCCCAGATCGCGATCTTCTTCAGCAAGATGGCGACGGTGACGTTCGGCGGCGCGTATGCCGTGCTGGCGTACGTGGCGCAGCAGGCGGTCGAAACCTACGGCTGGCTCAAGCCGGGCGAGATGCTCGACGGGCTCGGAATGGCTGAGACGACGCCCGGTCCGCTGATCATGGTGACCCAGTTCGTCGGATTTCTCGCGGCTCACCGCGATCCCGGCAGTTTGCATCCGATGGTGGCCGGCACGCTCGGTGGCTTGCTGACGACGTGGGTCACGTTCGTTCCCTGCTTCCTCTGGATCTTCCTGGGTGCGCCGTTCGTCGAGACGCTGCGCGGCAACAAGGCGTTGACCGGCGCGTTGTCGTCGATCACCGCGGCAGTCGTCGGCGTGATCCTGAACCTGGCGGTCTGGTTCGCGCTGCACACGTGGTTCACCGAGTTGCTGCCGCTGAAGGCATGGCCCCTGTCGTTCGACGTGCCGGTCCTGGCGAGCGCCGACGGCTGGGCGATCGCCCTGTCGGTCGGCGCCGCCGTTGCGATCTTCCGCTTCAGGGTCGGCATGCTGACGACGCTGGCCGCATGCGCGGCTGCGGGCCTGCTGTTGCACCTGCTGGGCGCCGTCGGCGGGTGAACGCAGCGTTCGCCACGCAGCGAAAGGGAATCGCGCTCCAGAATTCGTCGAGCGCGATCCGGCGCTTGGCCGAGGGGTCAGCTCAGGCCAGTCACCGGCACGGCCGCGCCGTGCACCGCGCGCGCATCGTCCGAAGCGAGAAACGCGATCACGTTCGCGAGGTCGCGCGGCGCAACCCACCGCGCCGGGTCGGCGTTGGGCATCGCGCTGCGGTTCTGCGGCGTATCGAGCGTGGTCGGCAACACGCAATTGACGTTGACGCCTTTGTCGCGCAATTCAGCCGCCATCGACTCGGTCAGCCGGATCACCGTCGATTTGGCGGCGAGGTAGGCGCCCATCTTCGCCTGTCCGCGCAGCGCGGCGGAGAACGCGCCCACGTTGACGATCTTGCCGTAACCGCGCTCGATCATGCCGGGAGCGACCGCGCGCACCGCGTGCAGCAGCGTGCGCGCGTTGATGTCGAACATGGAGTTCCACGTGCGGTCGGACGTCTCGTGAACCGCCTCGCCCATCGTGAAACCGCCGGCGAGGTTGCACAGCACGTCGATGCGGCCGAAGCGCTCGGCTGCGTCGCGCGCGACCCGACTTGCGTCTTCCTGCTCGAGCAGATTCGCTGCACGCAACAGCATCCGGTCGTCGTCGCCGCCGTACTCGGCCTGCAGCCGGTCGCGCTGCAGGTCGACCAGCACCAGCCGCGCGCCGCGGTCGCGAAACGCAGCAGCAACCGCGCGGCCGAGATTTCCGGCGGCGCCGGTGACGATGACGACCCGTTCGTTGAAATCCATCGGCGACTCCGGTTGCTGTTCAGGCTGACGTTCGGCGATGCGACCCGCCGGCCGCCGAGTTGCCCGCGAACAGCTTAGCGCAACGCAAAGCGGCCGGCATTGCGCCGGCCGCTTTTCCCGCGGCAGCCGGTCAGCGCGTCATCGCTGCGCGAGCGCTTTCGCCTTCGCCAGCTGCGGCCGTTCGCTGTCGGCCTTGCTTGCAATCTGCAGCAGTCGTGCTGCGTGCTCGGCCGCTTTTGCGCGGTTGCCGGCTTGCTCGGCTGCTTGCAGTGCGCCGGCCACCGTCCGGAACCGGTTCGGTTCGCGCTTCAGCGTCGTTTCGAACTCCTGCAGCGCCTCGGCGGCCTTCCCTTGCTCGAGCAGACGGTAGCCCAGCGCCTCGCGTGCCGGCACCAGCGGACCCGGCGTCACGACGTGTTTCTGCGTCGCATCCTCGCGGTCGGCCGCGCGGCGCAGCGTCGCGACCGCCTCGTCGCCCTTGCCTGCCGTGGCGAGCGCGAGCCCGCGCACGACCTCCGATTGGATCTCGATCTGCTCGACCCAGTACGGCTGCTTCATTGCCGCCATCGCGTCGCGCAGGCGCCCGAGCCGATCCAGTTGCGCTTGCACTGCCGGTGCGTCGTTCAGCATCGCTGCGCCGAGGCCGCGCGCGAACGCGTTGATCGCCTCGGCCTGCGGGAAACGCTTCCACGCGAACGACTCCGCCGGCGGCGACAGCTCGAGTCGAGCCGCCTCGTCCCAGCGTTCGCGCTCGAGCGCGAGCCGGGCTGGAATCGCGGCGGCCGCGAACGCATACGCGAAGTTCTCCGCCGGCTTGACCTCGCGCATCAACGCGATCGCCTTCTGCGCCCCGTCGTCCTGCGCCATCTGCAGGTGGGCGTATGCCATGTAGTCGTACGCATGTGCACGTTCGAACGCTCCGGGCGGCGCCGCGGCCGCCGATGCAAGGTTAGATTCGACCGAATCCTGCCAGGCGCCGACCCGAGTGAAGATGTGCGACGGCATGTGCTGCGCATGCGGGGCGCTGGCGGCGATCCGCGCATAGCGCCGGGCTGCGTCGAGCCCGTGATGCGCGATCGGCGGATAGTCATAGCTGTGGATCAGGTAGTGCGCGACCCCCGGATGTTCGGGCTGCTCCTTGAAGATCGGCTCGAGAATCGATGCCGCGCGCAGCTGGTTGCGGAACTGCTGATCGGTCGGATCGAAGTTCACCGAGACGACGAGCGCATGCAGGATCGCAGCTTCCTTGTCGTCGGGATATCGCTGCGCGACCCGCTCGAGCGCCTCCTCGAGCGCCTTTGCGCGCGCGCGGTGCGGCTGATCGGCGCCGGCGGCGAAGAAAGTGCCCAGCGCGTCGACGTAGTCGCGTTCCCGCTGGCTCTTCAGTCCAGCCTGACGTGCCTGATCGAGTGCGGCCGACGCTTCGCTCATCGTCTTCGGCGTCAGCGGGATCGGCCAGGTGAACGGGTTGTCCAGCAACGACAGCGCGCGCAGCCAGTGGGCCATGCCGCAACTGGCATCGGCTTTTTGAACCTGATCGATCGCGTCGCGGATCTGGCGCCACGCGAACGAGTGGTAGTAGGCCATCGCCAGGTTGAATGCCTGCTGCGCCTGCGGGTTGCAGTCGACCGGGAAGTTCACTTTGCCGAGCTGAGGCGAGTGCTCGTGGGTCGAATGCTGGCCAGCAGCCGGCGGTATCGCGGCGATCGTCAGCGCGGCGGCCACCGATGCGGCAATCGGGATCGATTTGGGCTTCATCTTCCATGCTCCTCTGTTCGCTGAACGCCGCAGCGGACTGACGCTTGCGACGAAGACTCAAGGAACGGCACGGGCCGTAGAAAGATGGGCCTTGATCCCCGAAGGACTCCGGCGGCTGACTGTTCTGCGGTTTCGCCTCCTCCGCGTTGCGTGTGCTGCGCCAACATGCGACGGCGCCAAGCGCGTGTCAAGGCTAGGGCGATTGACAGCCTAGCGGCTCAAGCTTCGAGCAGAGGCGTTGCAGCGCAGTTGCGCCCACTACGCCGCTGCCGGTCGCTCGGCCGCGTGGAACGATGGACGCGGTCGGGCCGAAAGAGTTCCGTCGGCGTCGGCGCTAATCGCCCCAGACTTCCCGCGCGACCTCGACCACGCGCTCGAGCTTGCGCCACTGGTCGTCATCCGACAGCAGGTTGCCGTGGTGCGTGCTCGAGAAGCCGCACTGCGGACTGAGGCACAGGTTCTCGAGCGCGACGTGCTTCGCGGCCTGGTCGATCCGGCGCTTCAGCGTGTCCTTGTCCTCGAGCGCCCCCTGCTTCGTCGTCACCAGGCCGAGCACGACCTGCTTTCCCGGCTGCAGCCGGCGCAGCGGCTCGAAGCTGCCGGCGCGCTCGGAGTCGAACTCCATGAAATAGGCGTCGACGTCGGTCGAGAACAGCGCGTCGGCGACCGGGTCGTAGCCGCCGGATGCGACGAACGTGCTCTTGAAGTTGCCGCGGCAGGTGTGCATCGTCACCGTCATGCCGGCAGGCCGGTCGCGCAACGCGTCGTTGATCACTTTCGCATACGTCGCAGGCAGCTGGTCCGGATCGTCGCCGTTCGCGCGACAGTTCTCGCGCACCTTGTCGTCGCACAGGTAGGCGAAGCTGACGTCATCGAGCTGCAGATAGGTGCACCCGGCGTCGGCGAGCTGGCGGATCGCGATCCGGTAGGCGGCGGCGACGTCGTCCCAGAACTGCTCGAGGTCCGGGTACGCGGCCGGCGAAACGGACTTGCGCCCCCCGCGCAGGTGCAGCATCGACGGCGACGGAATCGTGAACTTCGGCGTGCCTGTCGCGGTCACCGACTTCAGGAACGCGAAATGGTCGACCATGTGCGGCGCGCTGCGGCGCACGCGCCCGGTGACCGACGCGATCGGCGGCTGCTCCTCGGTCTCCTTGAATTTCGGCCCGGGGTTCTGGACCATCGTCACCCCGTCGAGACCGGCGAGGAAGTCCAGGTGCCACCAGTCGCGGCGGAACTCTCCGTCGGTGATGCTGCGCAGGCCGATCGCTTCCTGGTGCCGCACCGCCTGGCGGATCGCATCGTCCTCGGCGGCTTTGAGCGCGTCGGCGCCGATTTCGCCGCGCTTGAACTGCGCGCGCGCGTCGCGCAGCGCGGCCGGACGCAGCAGACTGCCGACCTGGTCGGCACGAAAAGGTGGTTTCACGCTCGGATCTCCGTGATGCCCGGGCCGCGGCGGCCCGGGAGCGCTTCGGACCGCAGGCTGCCGCCTGCGGGGGTTCAGCGCGATGTTATCGCGGCCAGCAGATCCGCCGCCGCCAGCGGGCGGGTCAGCATGTGGTCGAAGCCCGCTCCCGCCAGCCGGCGCCGGCACTCGTCGTCTTCGTCGGTGGTCACGGCGATCAGGATCGAGCCGACGAACATCGGCTCCTTTCGCAGCGCGCGAGCGAGGTAGGTGGTGCTTTGCCCCTCGACCTTCACGTCGAGCAGCACCGCGTCGGGCCGGAACTCGCGCGCGGTCGGCAGCACGGCCTCGACCGAAGACACTGCGCACACCTGCAGGTCCTGCCCGTGCAGCATCCGGCAGGTTGTGTCGATCTCGGCGCGATCGTCCGAGACGATCAGCACCCGCTTGCCGGTTCCCTCCTGCATGCTCCTCTCGATCACGGCCGTCGGTGGACTCTTATGGCGTGGTCAGCGCTCGGCGATGCACGCGAGGCGGTCCGATCGGGCCACAGCAGATGCCGGACGGGCGGCGCGGCGCCGCACTACTCCGAAAGGGTTAGATTAGCGCCCGCCGGCCCGGGCGTCCAGCACGGGACGTGCCCGGGCGCCGCGGCCGTCGCGCCGACGCCGCGCGGCCGTTCGTGCTAACTTCCGTGCCGCGCCGTGCTGCGCGCGCGGCACCGCGTCCGACAGGACCGACCACTACCGAGGAGACCTTGATGTTGCTACGAACACTGCTCGGCGCTGCGACGGTCGCGGCGCTCACGCTGCCGCAGGCCCAGGCGCAGACCACGCTGACGATGTCGGTGTGGGTGCCGCACACCCACATGCTGGTCCGCGAAGGCTTCCAGCCCTGGACCGAACGAGTCGAGAAGGAAACGAACGGCCGCGTCAAGATCCGGATCCTGCCCAAGGGCGTGGCCGGCGCGGTCCAGCATTTCGATGCGGCCAAGGACGGGCTGACCGACATCGCGTTCATCTCGCATTCGTACACGCCGGCGCGCTTCCAGATGCTGCGGATGGCGGTTCTGCCTTTCGGCGGCGACAACGCCGAAAGCCAATCGGTGGCGCTGTGGCGGATCCACCAGAAACACTTCGACAAGCTCAACGAGCATGCCGGCACGCACCTGCTGACGCTGTACACGCACGGCCCGGGCATCTTCTGGAACAACAAGCGTGCGACCCGAACGATCGACGACTTCGCCGGCTTGAAGATCCGGGTCGGCGGCGGAATCGCAGCCGACGTCGCGACCGCGCTCGGCGCCAACGCGATCGCCAAGCCCGCGCCCGAGTCGTACGAGCTGCTGTCGTCGGGCGTCGTCGACGGCGTGATGTTCCCCGGCGAGAGCATCAAGTCGTTCAAGCTCGAGAAGCTGGTCAAGTTCGCGACCGACTTCCCCGGCGGTCTGTACTCGGACAGCCATGCGGTCGTCATCAACGAGGCGGCGTGGAAGCGGCTGTCGAAACAGGATCAGGACGCGATCATGCGCGTGTCGGGCGAGGCGCTCGCGCGCGAGATCGGCAAGACCTGGGACCGCAACGCGGCCGAAGGCTTCGAGCTGCTGAAGGCCAACGGCGGCGAGTTGATTCGCGCCGACGCGAACCTGGTCAAGGCGGTGGCCGAGCGCACCGCGAAGTTCGAGCGCGAGTGGCTCGAGACCGCCAAATCGCGCGGCATTGACGGCGACAAGGTGATCGCCGAATATCGCGCGCTGGTCAAGCAGGTCGACTCGGAGCGCAAGAAGTGAGCGCGCGGTAGCCCGCAATGGCTGGAAACGGCGCCTGCGGGCGCCGTTTCGGTATTCGGAGCATGGCGATGGTGTCGGACGATCCCGCGAGCCCGCGACGCATCGGCTCGCTTCAGCAGGAGCTGCAGCAGGCGCTGGGCGCCGACACGGTGGCCGCGTTGCATCGCGAGCGATGGCTGCCCGATGCCGCTGCCACGTTCGTTCCGCCGTTGCTGCTGGCGGGCAGCTGCTGGGCGCTGGGTCAGCCCGGACTGCCGGCGTGGGCGGCCCTCGTGCTCGTCATCCTGAACGGGTGGCTGTTCACGCTGATCGCGCTGGTCGCTCACGATGTCGCGGTGCACCGGATGCGCTGGGGCAGGACGGGCTCGTGGCTGCACAACGCGTTCGCCTTCGGGCTGATGCTGATGTCCGGCACGGCCTACAGCCGCGCGCACTTCCAGCACCATGCGAAGGTCGGAACCCCGGACGACCCCGAGCCGTACCAGCAGACGCTGGACACCCGCCTGCGCCGATGGCTGTTCCTGACGCTGCCCGGCGTGCTGTACCTGAGGCGCCCGCGCAACCCGTCCCACCGGGCGGGCCTGATGATCGACGGCAACGACGAGCAGGCGCGGCGCCACCGGTTCGAGCAGCGCGTCGTGCTCGCGTTCGTGCTGCTGTTGGCGGCCTATGCGGTGTTCGTGAACGCGAAGTCGGTGCTGCTCGGCTACGTGCTGCCGTTCTTCATCGTGAGCCCGCTGTTCAACACGATGCGCATCGTGCTGGAGCACGCCGAGGCCGACGAGCGCAATCGCTACTGGTTCGGAACCAACTATCGCTGCGGCTGGCTCGCCCGCGCGCTGTTCCTCGCCGACTCGGGCGACTGCCACATCGCGCACCACATCTATCCCCGGATCCCGTTCTACAACTGCGGGCGCGCGGCGGCGTTGATCCGGCCGTACGTTGCCGAGCGCGGCGTGACCGAGCGGCGCTCGTACTGGCGATTGCTCTACGGATGGCTGGTCGCCAGCCACGTCTATCGGTCGGTCTGGCCGGCCGACCCGGCAGCAAGGCGCTGAGCGGCGCTCGCGGGCATCGGGCCGGCGACGCGCGTCGCCGGCCGACGTTCATTCGCGGGGCCAGTCGACTGCGCCGGCGTGAGTGACCGCGCCGCTGTGCGCCGGCCCGACCAGCCGCGCGTATTTCTCGAGCGCTCCGGCCAGCCGTTCCCGCGGTTGCGGCTTCCAGGTGGCGCGCCGGCGCGCGATCTCGGCCTCGTCGATCAGCCAGTCGATCCGCCGCGCTTCGCAGTCGATGCGGACCCGGTCGCCGTCGCGCACCAGCGCGATCGGCCCGCCGTCGGCCGCTTCGGGGCACGCATAGCCGATGCACATGCCGCGGGTGGCGCCCGAGAAGCGGCCGTCGGTCAGCAGCGCGACCTGCTCGCCCATCCCCTGACCGTAGATCAGCGCCGTCGTGCCGAGCATCTCGCGCATGCCGGGGCCGCCGCGAGGCCCTTCGTTGCGGATCACCAGCACGTCGCCGGCGGCATACGCGCGGGCACGAACTGCCGCGGTGCAGTCCTCCTCGCATTCGAACACGCGCGCGCGCCCCTCGAAGGTCAGCGTGCGCAGTCCGGCGATCTTGATCAGCGCGCCCTCCGGGCACAGCGTGCCCTTGAGCACGACCACGCCGCCGCTCGGGTGCAGCGGTTCGGCGGCGCTGCGGACGACGGTACCGTCCGGCGCGGGCGACGCGGCATATGCCTGCGCCAGCGTCTGGCCCGACAGCGTCAGCGCATCGGCATGCAGCAGCCCGGCGTCGAGCAGCGCGCGCACGACCGCGCCGACGCCGCCGACGTGGTGCAGGTCGCGCGCGAGGAAGCGTCCGCCCGGCTGCAGGTCGGCGATCAGCGGCGTGCGCTGGAACACCTCGGCAACGTCGTCGAG
>DATLGW010000610.1:0-3424 GCA_035540315.1 Burkholderiaceae bacterium
CGCCTTCGGGCCGCACCGCCGATGCGACGCCGCTCAACGTATCGCCGCGGCGCACTTCGAACGTCCCGGAACTGTCGCTGCGCCCTCGAGCCGCCGGCGCGGGCGGCGGGGCCGCGGCCCGCTCGGCACGGGCCGGCGCGCTGGGCCGCGCAGGTTCGGCCGCAGGCGGCGTGCTCGGCGCGGCCGGCGCTTGCGCCACCGGCGGACTCGCAACCGGCGAGGCCGGCGCGCGCTGCGCGGGAGCGGCTGCCGCCGGCGTGATCGGATCGCTGCGCGATGCGCCGCCTTCGATCGTCTCGCCGCGCGCCATCTTCAGCTCGGGCGGATCGAGCAGGAACGTGTATTCGCGAACGAACTTGCCGCTGGCCCAGTTCAGCTCGACCAGCAGATCGACGAACGGCTCGTTGATCGGTTGCGCCGACTGGATGCGCACCACCGGCCGGTTGTTGCGCTGCTCGATCGAGAATCGCAGGTTGGTCAACGCCGGGTTGTATTCGAGGCCGGCCTGACGGAACGCTTCAGGAGGCGCCAACCGTGCAGTCAGCGAGCTCGCTTCATCCCGAGTCAGCGACGTGATTTCCACTTCGGCGCGCAGCGGCTGGCCCAGCGCCGATTGAACCGTCAGTCTTCCGAGTCCCGCGGCATCTGCCGGATTGGCTGCGAGCGCGCCGACCGCCAGGGCCACCGCGGCGGCCAGTTTGTGCGGGAAGCGATCGCTTCGAGCAAACTCAAAACCCCGTCGCCGTGAAACCACGGTCCACCCCCCGCGAAATCCCAATCTTTTTGAGCCTAACATCAGTGACTTATGAGCGCAAGCTTAGAAACGGATCAAGCTTTGTCACTAAGCAGAATCCGCAACATGCGCCGCAGCGGCTCGGCCGCTCCCCAAAGCAACTGATCCCCAACCGTGAAGGCCGTCAGATACTGCGGCCCCATTGCCAGCGGCCGCACGCGGCCCACCGGTATCGACATCGTTCCCGTGACTGCCGTCGGCGTCAGCTCCCGGATGCTCGCATCGCGCGTGTTCGGGACGAGCCGCACCCAATCGTTGCCTGACGCGATCAGCCGCTCGACCTCGGGCAGCGGCAGTTCGCGGCGCAGCTTGATCGTCAACGCCTGGCTGTGGCAGCGCATTGCGCCCACGCGCACGCAAATCCCCTCGACGACCATCGATCCCGGCTGACCCATCGGCGGCAGACCCAGGATCTTGTTCGCCTCGGCGCCGCCCTTCCATTCCTCGCGCGACACGCCGTTGCCCATGTCCTTGTCGATCCACGGGATCAAGCTGCCGGCCAGCGGCACGCCGAAAAACTCGGCCGGGAACTGCGGCGAGCGCATCGCGTCGGCCACGCGCCGGTCGATCTCGAGGATGGCCGAGGCGGGATCCCGCAGCGGCTCGCGCGCCGCGTCATGCAGCGCGCCCATCTGCGCGAGCAGCTCGCGCATGTTCTGCGCGCCCGCGCCGCTGGCGGCCTGATAGGTCATCGCGCTGACCCACTCGACCTCGCGCTCGCGCAGCAGGCCGTTGATCGCCATCAGCATCAGGCTGACCGTGCAGTTGCCGCCGATGTAGTTACGGACCCCGCGGGCCAGCGCATCGCGGATCACTGTCAGGTTCACCGGATCGAGCACGATCACGGCGTCTTCGCTCATCCGCAGCGTCGACGCCGCGTCGATCCAATAGCCCTTCCAGCCCCCGGAACGCAGCTTGCCGAAGACTTCGGTCGTCCACTCGCCGCCCTGGCACGTGAGGATCACGTCCATCTTGCGCAGCGCATCCAGATCGGCCGCGTCCTTGAGCCTTTCGCCGCCCAGCGGTGCCGTGCCGCCGGCGTTGGACGTGCTGAAGAAGATCGGCTCGATCAGCGCGAAGTCGTTCTCCTCGCGCATGCGCTGCATCAGCACCGAGCCGACCATTCCCCGCCAACCGACCAGACCGACCTTCAGCATCTCGAATTCCCCTACAGCGCCGCCAGCACCGCGTCGCCCATCGCGCGCGTGCCGACCTGCCGGCACCCCGGCTCGGAAATGTCCGCCGTCCGGTACCCCTGCTGCAACACCGCGCGCACTGCGCGCTCGACGCGCTGCGCAGCGTCGTCCTGACCGAGTGAATAGCGCAGCATCATTGCCGCCGACAGGATCGTCGCCAGCGGGTTCGCGACGTCGCGGCCGGCGATGTCCGGTGCGGATCCGTGGATCGGCTCGTACAGGCCGAAGCCGCGCTCGTTCAGCGACGCGGACGGCAACATGCCGATCGAGCCCGTCAGCATCGATGCCTCGTCGGACAGGATGTCGCCGAACATGTTGCCGGTGACGATCACGTCGAACTGCTTCGGATTGCGCACCAGCTGCATCGCCGCATTGTCGACGTACATGTGCGTGAGCTCCACGTCGGCGAACTCGCGGTGCACGTCGGTGACGACGTCGCGCCAGAATTGAGTCGTCTCGAGCACGTTCGCCTTGTCGACCGAGCACACCCTGCGCTGCCGCTTGCGCGCCGCCTCGAACGCGGTGTGCGCGATCCGGCGGATCTCCGGCTCGGTGTAGCGCATCGTGTCGAAGCCTTCGCGCACGCCCGCCTCGTTGACGCGCACGCCCCTGGGCTGTCCGAAATAGATGTCGCCGGTCAGCTCGCGCAGGATCAGCAGGTCCAGCCCGGCGACCACGTCGGCCTTCAGCGTCGACGCATGCGCGAGCTCCGGATACACGATGGCCGGGCGCAGGTTCGCGAACAGGTCGAAGTGCTTGCGCAGCCGCAGCAACCCCTGCTCGGGCCGCTGCGCGCGCGGCAGCGTGTCGTAACGCGGCGCTCCCACCGCGCCGAACAGGATCGCGTCGGCCCGCTCGCATGCTGCCAGCGTCTGTGCCGGCAGCGGATCGCCGGTCGCGTCGACCGCAGCGCCGCCCACCGGCGCGTCGTGCAGTTGCAGATCGAGCCCCAGCGCGCGCACCACGCGCACCGCCTGGGCGGTGATCTCGGGGCCGATGCCGTCGCCGGCCAAAACTGCGATGTTCATCATGCCGACAGCGTCTTCGCGAGCCAAGGCTGCTCGGCAAGCCGCCGCGCCTCGAATTCGCGGATCTTGTCGGCGTGGCGCAGCGTCAGGCCGATGTCGTCGAGCCCGTTGACCAGACAGTACTTCCGGAACGGCTCGACGTCGAAGCCGAAGGACAGCGACCCGTCGGCGCTGGCGACCTTCTGCTGCGGCAGGTCGATCACCAGCTCGAAGCCGATGAACGCATGAACTGCGTCGAACAGCCGGTCGACTTGGGACTCGGTCAGCACGATCGGCAACAGGCCGTTCTTGAAGCAGTTGTTGAAGAAGATGTCGGCGAAGCTGGGCGCGATGACCGCCCGGAACCCATAGTCGAGCAGCGCCCACGGCGCGTGCTCGCGCGACGAGCCGCAACCGAAGTTCTTGCG
>DATLGW010000611.1:0-5584 GCA_035540315.1 Burkholderiaceae bacterium
GTACATGATGCTCGCGCCGCGGGGCACGCCGCCGGAGATCGTTCGCAAGCTCAACGCCGAGATCAACAAGGCAATGCAGGATCCGGAGCTGCGGCAGCGGCTCGGCAGTCAGGGCGTCGATTTCGTCGGCGGCGCCCCCGAGGACGCCGACAGGTTCTTGCGCTCCGAGATCGAGCGCTGGCGCACGGTTTCGAAGGCGACCGGCATGAAGGGCAACTGAGCGAAGGGCAACACAGCGTGACGCGGCTGTTCGACCTGCATTCGCACTGGGGCACGAAGCGCGGCTACGTTTTGCAGACCGCGGAGGAGCTCGCGCGCCAGCAGCAGACATGGGGGTCCACGCCGCGGTACGACACCGAAGAGGAGATGGCGGAGTATTTCCGCCGCAACCGGGTTCGTGCGATTCTCGATTTCGGCTTCACGAAGAACCTGCCGATCGAGCAGGTGCGCCCGTATCACGACTATGCGATCGAAACCCAGCGGCGGTTCCCGGACGTCGTCTTCGGCAACTGGCTGCAGATCGATCCGCGCACGGGCACCGACGGCGCAGCCGAGATGCGCCGCTGCATCGGGCAAAGCGACGGCTTCATCGGCTACTGCGTGTCGGCCGCCGGCATGGGTTTTCCGGCCAGCGACCCGATCTACCGGCCGTTCTACGAGCTGTCGCTCGAGTTCGATCGGCCGGTGCTGGTGCTGGTCGGCTATACCGGAGCCGGCGCCGGGCTGCCGGGCGGCAAGGGCGTGAAGCTCGAGCTGTGCCATCCGCGATACGTCGACGAGCTGGCGATCGAGTACCCGACGCTCAAGATCGTCACGGGCAGACCGGCGTGGCCGTGGCAGGACGAGATGATCGCGGTGATGCTGCACAAGCCCAATGTCTGGGCAGAGCTGCACGGCTGGTCGCCGAAGTACCTGACAGAGCCGCTGCGGCGCGACATCGCGCGGCGGCTCAAGCGCCGGGTGATGTTCGGCGCGGACTATCCGCTGTTCCGCTATCAGCGGCTCGTCGAAGACTGGCGCAGCCTTGGGTTCGACGACGAAACGCTCGAGCGGGTGTTCTTCCGCAACGCCGAGGCGCTGTTCGGGCTGGATGGCGATCCACGCGCCCAGGGCGCCGCCGGATGATCCGATGGACCTGAAGCTTTCCGGGAAGTTTGCGGTCGTGGGCGGCGCAAGCCAGGGGATCGGCTACGCGACCGCCCGTTTATTGGCCGCCGAGGGCGCTGCGGTCGCGATCATCGCCCGGCGCGACGAGCCGCTGCAGGCAGCGGCCGATCGGATCCGCTCCGAAACGGGTGCGACGGTGCTCGCGATCGCCGCCGATATCCGCCGCGCCGACGATTGCACGCGGATCATCGAGCAGGCGCGAGATCGATTCGGGCGCATCGACGTGCTGGTCAACAACGACGGTGCGCCACCGCTGGGGCTGCTGCAGGAATTCGACGATCAGGCATGGGACCGCGCGGTCCAGCAGAACCTGATGAGCGTGGTGCGGCTGGCGCGCGGCGCAATTCCGCTGATGCGTGCCGGCGGGTTCGGACGGATCGTCAACGTCACTGCGCTGTCGACGTTGCAGCCGATGCCACGGTTCGGACTGTCGGTTGCAACCTGGGCAGGCGTGATCGGTCTCTCGAAGACGCTGTCACTGGAGGTTGCGGCCGACGCGATCACCGTCAACACGGTCTGTCCGGGGCGCATCGCCACAGGGCGGCTTGCGAAGGTGTTCGGGCGCGAAACAGTCGACGGCGGCGACACGGCCGATGCGCAGCGCGAGATGCTCGAGCGAATCACGGCCGAGATCCCGATGCGGCGCGTCGGCGAGCCCGAGGAGATTGCGGGGCTCGTCGCTTTTCTCGCCTCGCCCTACGGCGCGTACATCACCGGAGCGACGTTTCACGTCGACGGCGGGCGCCGCGCTGCCATCCTCTGAAGAAGACCGCCACCCGATGATTGCGATTGCGACCGACGACGATCCCGAATTCGTGCCGTGGTATTGGCGAAGCCTGGATTTCGAGCAGCTGGCGCGCGACTACCCGCCGCCGCCGGTGTACCAGAAGACGACTTTCCGGATGTCGCGCGACGAACTGCGCGCGCTGCAGGAGCGCCGATTCCTGCAAACGGTCGCGCGGGGCTGGGAGATCCCGTTCTTCCAGCGGCACTGGCGCGCAGCTGGCATGCAGCCGGGCGACATCCGCGGGCTGGACGACTTGCCCAGGATTCCGCCGTACACGGTGCACGAGATCCGCGACAGCATCGCGCGCGATCCGCCATTCGGCGACTTCATGGGCCTGGCGCCCGAGGACGGCAAGCGCATGCCGCTGGTGCTGCAGACGAGCGGCGGTACGACGGGGCTGCCGCGACCGATGCTGTATTCGCCGCAGGACCGCGAGACGATGGCGATCCTGGGCGGGCGGCGCTTCGCGCTGCACGGTATCCGTCCCGGCGACATGGTGCTCGTCACGTACGCGCTGGGGCTGTCGAATGGGGGCATCGCGCCGCGCGAGGCGCTGTGGCGCTACAGCGGCGCGGTGCCGGTGATGACCGGCAGCGGCGCCACGACGCCGACGCGACGCCAGATCGAACTGATCCAGGCCTGGAAGATCAACGTGATCCTTGCGTTTCCCGCGTACCTGCGCCACATGGCGCTGGTCGCTCGCGACGAGATGGGCATTGACGTGCGCACGCTGGGAATCCGCACGATCGGCACCCACTTGGGGATGGAGGACCGCGATCAGCTCGAGCGGATGTGGGATGCGCCGTGCCACGACATGTACGGCACGCACGAAAGCGGGATGATGGGCGCCGAATGCCGGCATCGCACCGGGATGCACGTGCAGGAGGATGCGTTCATCCTCGAGATCGCGGATCCGGAAACCGGCGCGATCGTGCCCGACGGCGACAAGGGGACGATCTACATCACGACGTTGTACAAGTACGGCGCGCCGCAGATCCGCTTCAACGTCAACGACATCTCGGCGTACGCGACCGGCGCGTGCCCTTGCGGCTCGACGATGCGGCGGCTGCAGCGGATCTTCGGGCGCAACGACAACATGGTGAAGTTGCGCGGCGTCAACGTGTTCCCCGAAGCGGTCGGCGCGGTCGTCGCCGAGGATCATCGCAGCAACGGCGAGTATTTCTGCTTCGTCGACCGGGTCGGCGAGGCCGGCACCGATCAGATGACGGTACTGGTCGAGGTGCGCGATCCCGCTGCGGATCGGGCCGCGATGCAGGCGGATCTGGAGCGTCGGATGAAGGAGGTGCTGGGCGTGCGGGTCGGAGTCGAGCTGCACGAGCGCGGCGCGCTCGACCGATACACCGGAACCTCGCAGACCTCGAAGGTCAAGCGAATCCTCGACCGGCGCAAGTAGGGTGCGATGGGCCTGCAGACGCTGGATCGGGCGGTCGCCGTGCTGCGCGAGCTGGCAGCCGCCGGCGACGACGGGCTTCGGCTGGTCGATCTGCAGCATCGATTGCGGCTGACGAAGCCGACCGCGCACCGGCTGCTGAGCTCATTGGTCGCGCACGGGCTGGTCGGACAGGGCGGCGAGAGCCGCCGCTATCGGCTCGGGCATGAGCTCGCGGTGCTAGGTTGGTCGGTGTCGGACCGGCAACAGGATCTGCATCGCGCGGTCGCGCACTCGGCGTCGGCGCTCGCCGAGGAGACCGGCGATACCGTGGTCGTCGTCGCGCGCTCGGGTTTCGACACCGTCTGCATCGACCGGCGCACCGGCGCGTATCCGATCAAGGCGCTGACGGTGGACATCGGTACCCGCCGGCCCATGGGCGTGGGTGCCGGATCGCTGTCGATGCTGGGCATGCTGCCCCCGCAGGAGTCGGATTCGATTCTGCAAGCCGTGGCCGAGCGGCTGCCGGCGCACACGCGGGCATCGATGGCGCAGATCCGGGCGGCAGTGCGCGTGGCGCGCGACGCCGGCTTTGCGGTCAGCAACGGCTACGTGACCGAACGCGTGCGTGCAATCGCGGTCGCAATCCGAGATCTTCGAGGCGACGCGAGCGTGTCGCTCGGCATCGCGGCCATCGAATCCCGGATTCCCGAGCGCCGGATCCCGCAGTTGGTCAATGCGCTGCAGCGCGAGCGGGCACGGGTCGAGACGCGGATCCGGTCCGGGAGCCCGCCGCGGCCGGACCCATCTGAACGGCGGGCAGGTCATGCTGTAACGCGGTAAGCTGCCGCGCATTGGAGGAGGAGAAAACCGATGACCCGCTCGGCCGCCGACCTGCCCGATCTCACCGCCTCGCAGCTGATCCCGCTGTATCGCCGAAAGCAGCTGTCTCCGGTCGAGGTCGCACGCGCGGTGCTCGGTCGCATCCACGCGCTGAACCCGAAGTTCAATGCGTTCTGCGTGATCGGCGGCGACGAGACGCTCGCGGCCGCGCGCGAGTCGGAGGCGCGCTGGCAGAAGGGCGCGCCGCTGTCAGCGGTGGACGGCGTGCCGGCGACGATCAAGGACCTGGTGCTCACGCGCGGCTGGCCGACGCTGCGCGGATCGAGGACGATCGACCCGAACCAGCGCTGGGATGACGATGCGCCGGCGGTCGCGCGGCTGCGCGAGGCGGGCGCGGTGCTGGTGGGCAAGACGACGACGCCGGAGTTCGGCTGGAAAGGCGTCTGCGATTCGCCGCTGACCGGCATCACGCGCAATCCATGGAACCCGGAGATGACCTCGGGCGGCTCGAGCGGCGGCGCGGGCGTCGCCGCGGCAATGGGGCTGGGCGCTTTGCATCTGGGTACCGATGGCGGCGGCTCGATCCGGATTCCGGCCGGGTTCTGCGGGATCTTCGGCCTGAAGCCGAGCTTCGGCCGCGTGCCCGCGTGGCCGCTGAGCCCGTTCGGCACCGTCGCGCACCTGGGTCCGGTGACCGCATCGGTCGAGGATGCGGCGCGGATGCTGTCGGTGATCGGGCAGCCCGACGATCGCGACTGGCACGCGCTGCCGGCGCCCGAGCGCGATTACGTCGTCGGGCTCGATGCGGGCGTTGCGCGGCTGCGGATGGGGCTGAGCCTCGATCTCGGCTACGTGCAGGTCGACCCGAGGGTGCGCGAGCTGGTGCGGCAGGCGGCGCAGCGTTTCGTCGAGCTGGGCGCAGTCGTCGAGGACGCCGATCCGGGGTTCGCCGATCCGCTGAAGGTGTTCGCGCATCACTGGCACAGCGGCGCGGCTTTCCTGCGTCGCGGCATTCCGTCCGACAAGCATGCGCTGATCGATCCCGGGTTCCATCAGTTCGCCGATCTGGGTGAGGCGGTCCCGCACCTCGATTACCTGCAGTCGATGGACGCGCGGGGGCAGCTCGGCGTGCTGATGAACCGGTATCACCGCCGCTACGACGTGCTGCTGACGCCGACGCTGCCGATCGTCGCGTTCGAGGCCGGGCGAATCGCGCCGAAGGAATACGAGAACACGTGGACGACGTGGGCGCCGTTCTCGTTTCCGTTCAACCTCACGCAACAACCGGCTGCGTCGATTCCGTGCGGCTTCGTCGACGGGCTGCCGGTGGGGCTGCAGATCGTCGGGCCCAAATATCGCGACGACCTGGTGCTGCGGGTTGCGCGGGCGTTCGAGAG
>DATLGW010000612.1:0-7296 GCA_035540315.1 Burkholderiaceae bacterium
CGACCCCGCCCCGAAGGGTTCGGCCCGGCGCGGCGCGCACTCTGCGTTGCACGGCTCGCCGTGGGACCTGCCACGGCTGCGCCGTGCGCCTTGATTGCGCGCCGCGGCGGGCCGAACGCAGCGCCGTCTGGAGTGTGAACACGCCCTCAGTAGAAGCGCTTCAGGTCCATGCCGGCGTACAGGCTGGCGACCTGGTCGGCATAGCCGTTGAACATCAGGGTCTTGCGCTTGCGCTGCAGGAACCCGTCCTCGCCGATTCGCCGCTCGGTCGCCTGCGACCAGCGCGGATGCGGCACCTCGGGATTGACGTTCGAATAGAACCCGTATTCGTGCGGCGCCGAGCGGCTCCAGCTGGTGACCGGCTGCTGCTCGACGAAGCGGATCCTCACGATCGACTTGCCGCTCTTGAAGCCGTATTTCCACGGCACCACGATCCGCACCGGCGCGCCGTTCTGGTTCGGCAGCACCTCGCCGTACAGCCCGAGCGTCAGCAGCGTCAGCGGATGGTTCGCCTCGTCGAGCCGCAGCCCCTCGACGTACGGCCACTGCAGCACCGACGAGCGCAGCCCCGGCATCTGCGCGCGGTCGGCCAGCGTCTCGAACGCGATGTACTTCGCGTTTCCGGTCGGCTCGACCCGGCGGATCAGCTCCGACAGCGAGTAGCCGACCCACGGGATCACCATCGACCAGCCCTCGACGCAGCGCATCCGGTAGATGCGCTCCTCCAGCGGCGCCAGCTGCGGCAGCTCGTCGATGTCGAACACCCGCGGGCGCGCCACCTCGCCCTCGACTGCGACCGTCCACGGCCGCGTCTTCAGCGATTTCGCGAAGCGCGCCGGATCGTCCTTGTCGGTGCCGAACTCGTAGAAATTGTTGTAGCCGACCACGTCCTTGTACGGCGTGGGCTTCTCGATCGTCGACAGCGGGCTCGGCCGGGTTTCCAGCTTCTGCGCGCCCGAGCCGGTGTCGGCACGCGGCTGGGCCGCAAGCCACGCGGGCGTGGCGACCGCCAGTCCGGCGGCGGCCGCCTGCAGCACGCGACGGCGCTGCTCGTAGATCGGGCGGGGGGTGATCTCGGACGACGGCGGCTGCGGAAAACGCTGGATCGACATCTCGGCTCCTCCCCGGCGACGTGCGCCGCGTATGGTGCGAAGTCGGCCCGGTCGCAGCGGCCTTACGCTCAGCGGCGCCGGCGCGGGCTGCCGGCGCGCGCTGACCGCTCAGCGCAGGCCGGCGATATAGTCTGCCACGGCGCGAATCTCGCGTTCGCTCATCCGCTCGGCGATCTGCTGCATCGGCAGGTTGTTCGGCCGTGCGCCGGTCGCGAACGCGACCATCTGCGCCTCCGTATAGGCGGCGAACTGGCCGTGCAGGCGCGGGTACTGCGCCGGCATGCCCGAACCGGACGGGCCGTGGCAACTCGCGCAGGCCGGCACGCGCTTCTCCGGAATTCCGGCCCGATAGATCCGCTGGCCGAGCTCGACGAGCTCCTTGTTGCCCGCGAACGCAGGCTTCAGCGGTTGCGCCGCATAGAACGCCGACACGTTCAGGATGTCCTGCTCTGACAGCTGCTGCGCGAACGGCATCATGATCGGGCTCGGCCGCAACGGCTGCGCGCCGTCGCGAGGCCGGAAATCGTGCAGCTGCTTTGCCAGGTACTCGGGATGCTGCGCGGCCAGCTTCGGATTCGCCGGCGTCGGGCTGTTGCCGTCGGCGCCGTGGCACGCGGCGCAGACCTGCGTCGCGATCTTCTGCCCCGCCACCAGGTCGACCGGCGGGGCTTTCGGCGCGGTCGGCACCGCCTGCGCCGGCTGCGCCGGCGTGGCCGGCGCGGCAGCCTGAACCCCATGCAGCGACAGGACCGCGGCGGCCGCGATCGCGGCAGCAACCGAACCCAGCACGACCGGACGGATCATTGCGGTACCCGAGCCTCGTGAAGTTGGCACAAACCGCGGATTGTACAATAGCGGTCCTTCGCCACAGCAGCGGCTCGCGCGCGACGTCGCCCGAGCGTCCGATGTCCGTCCTGACCACCGCCCGGTTCGTCGTGACCGCGGTCGAGCCGTCGCAGCTGCCGCGCGACGGTCTGCCGGAGGTCGCGTTCGTCGGCCGCTCGAACGCCGGCAAGTCGACCGCGATCAACGTGCTGTGCAACCGCCGCCGGCTCGCATTCTCCAGCCGCACGCCGGGCCGGACGCAGGCGCTGAACTGCTTCGCGGTCGGGCCGCCCGAGCAGCCGATCGGCTATCTGATCGATACGCCCGGCTACGGCTATGCGGCCGCGCCGCTGCAGGTCAAGCGCGGCTGGGACCAGCTCGCCGGCCAGTACCTGCGCCAGCGGCAGCCGCTGGTGGGGGTCGTGCTGCTGGCCGACGTGCGCCGTCAGCTGACCGAGCTGGATCTGCGGCTGCTCGACTGGGTGCCGGCGTCGATTCCGCTGGCGGTCGCGCTGACCAAAGCCGACAAGCTCAACCAGGCCGACCGCCAGCGCGCGCTGCGCGACGTGCTCGCGCGGCTGCGCGAGCTGCGCGGCGCGGCGCCGACGCAGGCGCTGCTGTTCTCCGCGACCCGCCGGATCGGCATCGAAGCGCTGGTCGGCACGATCGAGCACTGGCTGGTGCCGGCCGACCCCGTCGTGACCGGCGGCGGCGGCGATGCGTATGATGCCGATGAACCATCTCCGGAAAAACCGAGCGAGCGTTCCGATGACTGACCCGATCGCTTTCGATGCCCGATATCCCGCCACCCGGATGCGCCGGCTGCGCCGCGACGATTTCACGCGGCGGCTGGTGCGCGAGCACTCGCTGTCGCCCGACGACCTGATCTATCCGGTGTTCGTCGTCGAAGGCCGCGGGGTTGCGCAGGACGTCGATTCGATGCCGGGCGTGCAGCGGCTGTCGATCGATCGGCTGCTGCCGCTGGCCGAACGAACTGCGCAAGCGCGAATCCCGGTGCTCGCGCTGTTCCCGGTGATCGAGCCGTCGGCGAAGACGCCCGACGGTCGCCTCGCGACCGATCCCGAGGGGCTGGTGCCGCGCGCGGTCGCCGCGGTCAAGCAGCGCTTTCCGCAGCTGGGCGTGCTGACCGACGTCGCGCTCGATCCGTACACCACGCACGGACACGACGGCCTGATCGACGACGACGGCTACGTGCTCAACGACGAGACGGTCGAGGTGCTGCGCCGTCAGGCGCTGGTGCAGGCGCAGGCGGGCGTCGACATCGTCGCGCCGTCGGACATGATGGACGGCCGGATCGGCGCGATCCGCAGCGCGCTCGAGTCGCAGCGGCTGATCCACACGCGGATCATGGCGTACTCGGCGAAATACGCGTCCGGCTTCTACGGCCCGTTCCGCGACGCGGTCGGATCGGCCGGCAACCTGGGCAAGGGGACGAAGAAGAATTACCAGATGGACCCGGCGAACTCCGACGAGGCGCTGCGCGAGGTCGCGCTCGACCTGCAGGAAGGCGCCGACATGGTGATGGTCAAGCCGGGCATGCCGTACCTCGACATCGTGCGGCGCGTGAAGGACACGTTCCGCGCGCCGACGTTCGTCTACCAGGTCAGCGGCGAGTACGCGATGCTGAAGGCGGCCGCCCGCAACGGCTGGCTCGACGAGCGCGTCGTCGTGATGGAATCGCTGCTGGCGATGCGCCGCGCCGGCGCCGACGGCATCCTGACGTACTTCGCGCTCGACTGCGCGCGCTGGCTCGCCGAGCCGTGATCCAGATCCACCTGCTCGCTGCCGACCGCTACGAAGCGCTCGACGGCGTGCCGGCACGGTTGCCGGACGACGGGTTCGTGTGGATCGACGCGGTCCGCGGCCACGGCCGGCAATGGCACGACGCGGTGCGCGCGCTGACCGGCGTGGCGATCCTCGACGATCACGTCGCCGATGCCGAGAACGAGCAGCACCCGTCGTATTTTGACTCGACGCACGCGTACGAGATGATCGTTTTCCGCGGACTGGCGTTCGAGCCGCCCGCGCACGACGACGAGCCGCTGAGGATCGCGACCCGCCCGACGGTGTTCTTCGTGCTCGACCGCTGCCTGGTCACGATCCGCGCCGGCGACAGCCACACGATCGCGCTGATCAGGGAGCGGCTCGCGCGCGCCGGCGCTCAGCAGCAGCGACTGCCGACGCGCCCGGAGGATCTGCTGCTGCGGATGCTCAATGCGATGGTCGACCGCTACCTGGATCTGCGCAAGCCGCTGACCGCGCGGCTCGAGCGCTGGCAGCACGCGCTGCTCGATCCGCGGCGGCCGTTCAGCGACTGGGGATCGCTGCTGCGCGCGCGCATGGAGCTGCATCAGCTCGAGAACCTGTGCGAGGAGCAGCTCGACGCGGTGCAGGAGTGGCGCGACGCGCGGCTCGAATCCGGCGCGCATGCGCCCGGCGACGGCGCACCGGCGCGTGCCGCCGTGCGCGCGCCGCCGCTCGGCGACCTCGGCGACGCGCTGCGGGTGCGCGCGAACGACGTGGCCGAGCACGTGCAGCGCGTGCTCAATCACGTGCGCCGGCTCGAGAGCTCGGCCGAATCGGCGGTGCAGCTGCATTTCTCGGCGACCGCGCACCGCACCAGCGAGATCATCCGGGTGCTGACGGTGCTGACCGCGGTGTTCATGCCGCTGAACCTGATCACCGGCGTGTTCGGGATGAACTTCGAGTTCATTCCGGGGCTGCACTCGGCGCACGGATTCGCGCTGACGCTGCTGACGATGGCGCTGATCGCGCTCGCGATGCTGCTGTACTTCCGCAGCCGCCGCTACATCGGCGGCCCGGCGCTGGCGGCGAAATCGCGCCGCCGCGCGCGCGGCGCAGCCCGCGATGCCGCGGCCGGCGACGCTCAGCCGGCCGACTCGGCGCAAACCCAGTCGACGTAATCGGGCAGCCCCGCGACGACCTGGACCGCGAGGATCTCGGGAACGTCGTACGGGTGCAGCTCGCGGATCCGCGACTGCAGCGGTCCGTAGCGGTCGAGCTGGGTCTTGATCAGCAACTGGATCTCGTCGCTGCGCTCGATCGCCCCCTGCCAGCGATACACCGAGCGCACGTTCGGCAGCACGGTCACGCACGCCGCCAGCCGCGACTCCACCAGCGCCTCGGCGATCCGCTGCGCATGCTGTTCGTCGGGAACCGTCGTCAGCACGACGATCGGCTTCTGGTCCTCGCGCATCATCATTGCAGCAGTCTCCTTCGCGGCTATACCCGGAAGCGCCGCCGCGTGAGCACCAGCGCGGCGTAGAACGCCGCCGCCGCGTAGGCGCACAGCACCAGCACGTGCGTCAGCGCGTCGGCCGGCAGATCGCCCAGCACCAGCGGGCGCGCCAGCGCGACCGCTGCAGTCAGCGGCAGCACGGCGCTGATCGCCTGCAGCCAGTCGGGCAGCTGCGCGACCGGGAAGAACACGCCCGAGATGAACGTCATCGGCGTCAGCGCGAGCGTGAAGTAGTACGTGAAGAAGTCGTAGTTGCGCGCCAGCGCGTTGAAGCACAGCCCCAGCGCGCCGAACGTCAGGCCGGTCAGCGCGATCACCGGCAGCACGAGCGGCAGCAGCGGGCTCGACGACAGGCCGAGCGCGACGACGACCGCGATGATCGCGACGCCCGAGAAGCAACCCTTCAGCGCCGCCCACAGGCACTCGGCCGTCAGCACGTCGTCGAGGTTCAGCGGCGCGTTGATCAGCGAGTCCCAGGTGCGCTGCACGTGCATCCTGGAGAACGCCGAGTACAGCGACTCGAAGCTCGCCGCCATCATCGTGCTCATCATGATCGAGCCGGCCGCGAGGAACACGATGTACGGCACGCCGTCGATGCCGGGCAGCAGCCGCCCGAGCCCGTAGCCGAACGCCAGCAGCATGATCAGCGGATCGGCGACGTTGCCGAGCAGGCTGGGCAGCGCGAGCTTGCGCCACACCAGCAGGTGACGCCGCAGCACCGGAACGAAGCGCCACGACAGCCGCGGCGGCGCGAACAGCCGCCAGTTCGCCGCCGATGCGCTCGAATGCGGTGAGCTCGCCATCGTCGTCAGCCCCGATGCGCTGGTTCGCTGGTCACGGCGTCAATCCCTCAGGTCGCGGCCGGTCAGCTTCAGGAACACGTCCTCGAGGTTCGCGCGCCGGTGCAGGTAGCGGACCGAGTCGGCCGCCTGCAACGCCGCCAGCGCGCGCTCGGGGCGCCGGCTGTAGGCGAACACCGTCTCGCCGACGACCTCGGCCCGGTCGCAGTCGAGCCCGGCCGTCCGGTGCGCCCAGTCGCGCGCGCCCTCGCCGTAGATCTCGATCACGTGCGGCTCGATCTCGCGCTCGATCAGCTGCGCCGGCGTCGCCTCGGCGATCATCCGGCCGTGGTCGATGATCGCGAGCCGGTCGCACAGCCGCTCGGCCTCGTCCATGAAATGCGTGGTCAGCACGATCGTCTTGCCCTGCGCGAGCAGCCGCTTCAGCCGGTCCCAGATCAGGTGCCGCGCCTGCGGATCCAGCCCCGTGGTCGGCTCGTCCAGGAACAGCACCTGCGGATCGTTGACGAGCGCGCGCGCCATCGTCAGGCGCCGGCGCATGCCGCCGGACAGGTCCTGGATTCGCGCGTCGCGCTTGGCGCCGAGCTGCGCGAACTCGAGCAGCGGCTCGATCCGCGCGCGCGTCACCGCATCGGGTTGCCCGAAGTAGCGGCCGTAGACCAGCAGGTTCTCGGCGACGGTGAAATCGGGGTCGAGCCCGTCGGCCTGCGGCACCACGCCGACCATCGTGCGCGCGCGGCGCGCCTGGGCCGGCACCGGCAGGCCCAGCAGCTCGATCGTGCCGGCGTCGGGGGTCGCGAGCCCGAGCACCAGCTTCAGCGTCGTGCTCTTGCCGGCGCCGTTCGGCCCCAGAAGGCCGTAACACTCGCCGCGCGCGACCTCGAACTGCAGCGCATCGACCGCGCGCTGCGCGCCGAACGTCTTGACGAGGCCGGACACGCGCAGCACGTGCGGCGCGCGGCTGTGCGCAGCCGCGCTGCCGGCATCGGGCAGCGACAGGTCGCGCTTCAACGAAGCGGGCGCGTCCTGCGCGCTCAGCTGACCGACGCGGCGTCGGCCTCGGTCTCGGCGGGTGCCGGACGGTCGAGCAGCTCGACCAGCGCCATCGGCGCATTGTCGCCGTCGCGGAAGCCGAACTTCAGGATCCGCAGATAGCCGCCGTTGCGGGTCGCGTAGCGCGGCCCGAGCTCGTCGAACACCTTGACGACCATCTCGCGGTCGCGCAGCCGGTCGAACGCCAGCCGCCGGTTCGCCAGCGACGGCTTCTTGCCCAGCGTGA
>DATLGW010000613.1:0-4153 GCA_035540315.1 Burkholderiaceae bacterium
AGCCGGCGCTTGTCGGCCGGCGAGATGCGGCCGATGTAGCCGATCACGTGCGCGCCGGTGTCGCCCAGCGGATAGTTGCGGAACAGTCGCGCGCGCACCTCCACACCCGGCAGCCGGTAGCGGTGCGCCGCGATCTTCGCGACCTCCTCGAAGCCGGTGTCGCCGTGCAGGTGCTCCTCGTACGAGTATTCGACGCCGACCTTGCCGATGTGGTGCGTGCCCGCATAGTTCGACAGCAACTCGGCCGCCTCCAGCCGCCGCTTGTCGGCCGGCGAGATGCGCCCGATGTAGCCGATCACGTGCGAGCCGGTATCGCCCAGCGGGTAGTTGCGGAACAGCCGAGCGCGCACCTCCACGCCGGGCAGCCGGAACCGGTGCGCGGCGATCTTCGCGACTTCCTCGTCGGTCAGCCGCGTCTTCAGCGGCAGCGAGTCGACGTTCTTCGTCTCCTCGGCCATCCGCCGGAACATCCGGCGATCGCGCGGGCTGATCTCGATCAGCTTGGCGACCTCGTCGATCGTGCGCTCGATGTCCTTGATCCGGTTCGGCATCAGCTCGAGCGTGTACGCCGACACGTTCTCGGCGAGCAGGATGCCGTTGCGATCGTAGATCAGCCCGCGCGGCGGCGGCACCGGCACGACCGCGATCCGGTTGTCCTCGGCCTGCGCGTGGAAGTCCGAATAGCGGTAGACCTGCAGGTACACGAAGCGCGCGACCAGCAGCCCGAAGCTCGTGAGCACCAGCAGGAACGCGACTGCGAGCCGCCAGCGCAACCGCCGCAGTTCCTGCTCGGTGTCGCGGACTTCGACCATCGGCTACAGCGGCCGGTTCAGGTCGCGGTCGGCCGCGCGCCGCTGCGGCGCGAGCAGCAGCAGGTTCGCGAGCGGCCACAGCAGCGTGCTCGCGACGCTCTGCATGAACCAGCCGGTGCCGGGGAACGGGCCGCCGACGGCCATCCGCACGACGACGACGACCAGCTGCGCGAGCAGGAACAGCGGCAGCACGTGCAGCATCTGGCCGCCCAGACGGTACCAGGGCACGCGCCGGTGCAGCGAGATCGCGCCGTACGACAGCAGGCTGTACGCGAGCGCGCGCTCGCCCAGCACCGACGCGTCGTGCACGTCCATCAGCAGCCCGACCAGGAACGCGATGCCGATGCCGACCTTGCGCGGCTGGTGGATGTTCCAGAACACCAGCACCAGCGCGAGGAAATCGGGCACGCCGACCGCGCGGCCCCACGGCAGGATGTTCAGCACGAACGCCGCGGTGATCGAGAACGCGATGAACGCCTTGCTCGCCGGCAACAGCAGGTATTCCTGTCGCATCTGCATCGTGTCGTTCGCTCCCCCGGTTGCTGCGGCCCGATCAGTCTCGCCGCGCGCGTTTGCGGCCTTCGATCGACTCGAGCGCGGGCATCGGCGGCGCGGCGCTCTGGTCCGACAGCAGGATCAGCAGCATTCGACTGCGGTCGACGCCGGCGACCGGCTCGACGATGATCCGCGAGAACGAGCCGCTGCGCAGCTTGTCGATCGTCAGCACGCGCCCGACCGGCAGACCGGCCGGGTACAGGTTGTCCAGCCCCGACGTCGCGAGCACGTCGCCTTCGCGGATGTCGGCATTGACCGCCATGTACCGCAGCTCCATGCGCCCGGGCGCCGCGCCGCCGAACGCGACCGACCGCAGCCCGTTGCGCTGGATCTGCACCGGCACCGTCATGCTGCGGTCGGTGACCAGCGTGAGCTCGCTCGACATCGGGAACACGCGCGTGATCTGGCCGATGACGCCGGTCGCGTCGATCACCGGCTGTCCGGCCGCCACGCCGTGCTGCAGCCCCTTGTCGAGCACGAGCTTGCGGGTGAACGGATCGCGGGTGTCGTACAGCACCTCGGCAACCAGCGAGCGCACCGCGACCCGCTCGCGCGCGCCCAGCAGCTCGCGCAGCTTGCGGTTCTCGTGCTCGATCTGCTCGGCCTGCAGCAGCGCCTTGGCGTTGACCATCTCGAGCCGGCGCAGCTCGCTGTTCTCCTGGCGCAGCCGCGTGACCTCGAACAAATAATCGCCGGCGAATGCGACGGCATCGCGCGGCACCAGCAGCGTGCGCTGCAGCGGATACAGCACCGTCCCGATTCCCTGGCGCAGCGGACCGAGCGCGCCGAGCCGCGTGTCGACGATCAGCAGCGCGATCGACAGCACGGCGAAGAACGCCAGCCGGGCATTCGCGGACGGGCCCTGTTTGAAGAAGGGCGGCGGACTTCTATCCATTCCCGACAGCGAGCGCTCGCCCGGGCCGATTCCTGCGAGCGCTTATTCGCTCGTGAAGATCGTGCCCAGCTTGTCCATCCGTTCCAGCGCCATCCCGCAGCCGCGGACCACGCAGGTCAGCGGATCGTCGGCAACCAGCACCGGCAAGCCGGTTTCTTCCATCAGCAGCCGATCGAGATCGCGCAGCAGCGCGCCGCCGCCGGTGAGCATCATGCCGCGCTCGGCGATGTCGGCGCCCAGTTCGGGCGGCGTCTGCTCGAGCGCGATCTTCACCGACGACACGATGTTGTTCAGCGGATCGGTCAGCGCCTCCAGGATCTCGTTGGACGAGATCGTGAATGCGCGCGGAATCCCCTCGGACAGGTTCCTGCCCTTGACTTCCATCTCCTTGACTTCGGAGCCGGGGAACGCCGAACCGATTTCTTTCTTGATCGCCTCGGCCGTGGTCTCGCCGATCAGCATCCCGTAGTTGCGGCGGATGTAATTGATGATCGCCTCGTCGAACTTGTCGCCGCCGACCCGCACCGAGCCGGAATACACCATGCCGCCCAGCGAGATCACGCCGACCTCGGTCGTGCCGCCGCCGACGTCGACGACCATCGAGCCGGTCGGCTCCGACACCGGCAGTCCGGCGCCGATCGCCGCGGCCATCGGCTCCTCGATCAGGTACACCTGCGAAGCGCCCGCGCCCAGCGCCGACTCGCGGATCGCGCGCCGCTCGACCTGGGTCGATCCGCAGGGCACGCAGATGATGATCCGCGGGTTCGGCGCGAAGATCGAACCCGGGTGCACCATCCGGATGAACTGCTTGAGCATCTGCTCGGTGACGGTGAAGTCGGCAATCACGCCGTCCTTCATCGGCCGGATCGCCTCGATGTTGCCCGGCACCTTGCCCAGCATCTGCTTGGCTTCGCGGCCGACCGCCGCAATCGTTTTCTTGCCGTTCGGGCCGCCCTGCTGGCGGATCGCGACCACCGACGGCTCGTTCAGCACGATTCCCTTGCCGCGCACGTAGATCAACGTGTTCGCGGTGCCGAGGTCGATCGCCAGGTCGTTCGAAAAATACTTACGGAAAAACCCGAACATCGCGGTTCCGAAGGTGGAATTTGTGAAATTCGTCGTGGCGATCGCGGTCGAATCGAGCTGGTGCCGATCGAAGAATCGGCGTGAATCATACCGTATAATCCTTTGGCATCTAAGGCGAAGATGTTGCCGTTCGTCGCTCCGGCATGGCGTTTCGCCGACGCGGTCGCCGCCGCGGGTTCGATCTGAACCCAAGCCGCGTTTCCCGCCGCAGTTTCGACCGCAGTTCGTGCGCCGATCCGACCTGTTTTCATTTCCAGATACCGGCCGATGTCACTGTCCCTCGACGACGTTCGACGACTCGCTGAGCTGTCGCGACTGGCGCTGACCGACGACGAAGCGCAGCGCGGCCTGGCGCAGCTGAACGACGTGCTCGCGCTGATCGAACGGCTGCAGTCGGTCGACACCACCGGCGTCGAGCCGATGACGCATGCGCAACCGATGACGCTGCGCTTGCGCGCCGACGTGCCGACCGAGCCGGACCGGCGCGACGAATACCAGCAGGTCGCGCCCGCGGTCGAGCGCGGGCTGTACCTGGTGCCGCGGGTCGTCGAATGAGCAGCAGGCGCGCTGCGCGATGAACGCCGATTCGGTCGCGCAGCTGTCGGCCGCGCTCGACCGCGGCGAGGTGTCCGCGGTCGAGCTCGCGCAGCAATGCCTGCAGCGGATCGCCGCCAGCGAGCTCAATGCGTTCATCGACGTTCAGCCCGACCTGACGCTGGCGCAAGCGCGCGATGCCGATTCCCGCCGCGCCGCCGGCGAGCGCGGCCCGCTGCTCGGGGTGCCGGTCGCCCACAAGGATCTGTTC
>DATLGW010000614.1:0-8221 GCA_035540315.1 Burkholderiaceae bacterium
CGGCAGCTGCGGATGCGCAGCGCGCAGCTTGCGCCAGGTCGGCGCGAGCAGCTCGCGATGCTGGGGAGTGATCCCGGTCACGGCCTGAAACGACAGCAGCGCGTCGTAATCGCCCTGCTCGAGCATCCACTCGACGGTGTCGCCGAGCAACGGCAGATCGTTCAGCACCTGCCCCGTCACGTCGACCGGATTCGCGACCCCGGCGTAGGCGACGCGCTGCAGGATCCGCTGCCGCGCCGAGTCCGCCAGCGGCGGCAGCTGCAATCCGCAACGTTCGGCCGCATCGGCCACGGTGACGCCGGCGCCGCCCGAAATCGTCACGACGCCCAGCCGGCGGCCGCTCGGGTAGCGCCCCGCGGCCGCCGCATAACCCACGTCGAACAGCTCGTCGAGCGACTCGGCGCGGTGCACCCCGTGCTGCCGGAACACCGCGTCATAGACCGCGTCGCGGCCCGCAAGCGATGCGGTGTGCGAAGCGGCTGCGCTGGCGCCCAGCGCGCTCGAGCCCGCCTTGCAGACGACGACCGGCTTGCGCTGCCGTTGCGCCGTCTGCAGCGCCTCGACCAGCCGCGCGCCGTCGCGCGCGCCCTCGAGGTAGCCGAGGATCACGCCGACCGACGGATCGGTGGCGAAGTGCAGCACGCAGTCGGCGAAGTCGACGTCTGCCTCGTTGCCGGTGGACACGAACCAGCCGATCCCCAACCCGCGTTCGCGCGCGCGAACCAGCGCGAACATGCCGAACGCGCCGCTTTGGCTGACGATCGCGATCGGCCCCGGCTTCGGAACGCCGGACATCAGTGCCGGCGTGAACGTCGCGTGCACGTTCGCGCACACGTTGATGAATCCCAGGCAGTTCGGCCCCAGCAGCCGGATTCCGGCATCGCGTGCGAGCGCGGCCACGCGTTGCTGCGCGCGCTGCCCGGCTTCGCCGATCTCGGCGTAACCGGCCGAGAACATCACGACCGACCGCACGCCGGCACGCGCGGCGTCGGCAAGCGCGGCTTCGACGCGATCGGCGCCGACCGCGCAGATCGCAAGGTCGACCGGCGATGCGATCGCCTCCAGCGACGGGTACGCTGCCAGTCCCTGGATCTGCGCGGACGTCGGATTGACCGGATAGATCGCACCGGCGTAGCCGTAGCGTTTGAGGAACGCGAGCGGCATGCCGCTGATCTTGTCCGGATTCGACGAGGCGCCGATGATCGCGATCGACTGCGGCTCGAACAGCGCGCGCAGTCCGGCATCGGACCGCGCGCGCTGCGCTGCTGGGGATCGCGCCATCACTCCGCCTTGATGTTGCGCTCGCGAATCACGCGGGTCCAGCGCTGGACCTCGCTGCGGATCAGCCGGTCGAACTCGTCCGCGGGCGCGGGCGTGACCATCGTTCCCATCGTCTCGAGCCGGGTCACGACCTCGGGCGTGGCGAGCGCCTTCGTGAACTCGTCCGATAGCCTGCGAACGATCTGCGGCGGCGTGCCGGCGGGCGCGACGATTCCGTACCACGGCAGGAACATCGCATCGGGGAAACCGGCCTCCGCGACGGTGGGCACGTCCGGCAGTTCGGGAACCCGCTTGGGCGCGCTGACCGCCAGCGGGCGCAGCCGCCCTTCTCGGATGTGCGGCATCGCCAGCGCCAGCGTGACCAGCCCGAACGCGACCTGACCGCTCGCCAGGTCCGGGATCATTTGCGGCTGGCCCTTGTACATCACGTTGACCATCTCCAGCCCCGTGATGCTGAAGAACAGCTCCTGCCCCATGTGGTTCGAGCTGCCGATGCCGGGGTTCGTGACGTTGACCTGGTTCGGCCGCGCCTTCACGTAGTCGACCAGCTCGCGCAGCGTCTTGACCGGCAGCGTCGGTGCCACGCAGAACAGGTTCGGCGGCGCGCCGATCAGCACCACCCCGGTGAAGTCGTCGGTCTTCCAGCGAACGTTCGGCGCCAGCAGCGGGTTCGTCGCGAGAAACGGCGCCGCTGCCAGCAGCGTATACCCGTCGGCCGGCGCACGCGCCGCGGCTTCGGCGCCGATGTTCGCGTTTGCGCCCGGCCGCGCCTCGACCACCAGCGGCTGCTTCAGGGCCTGCGTCGCGCGTTCGGTCACCGCTCGCGTCACCAGGTCGACCACGCCGCCGGCCGGGTAGGGAACGATCACGCGGATCGGCTTGGACGGATAAGCGTCCTGCGCCCACACCGCGCCGGGCAGCATCGGAAGCGCCGCCAGCGCGGCCAGGCGCAGCACGTTGCGACGCCCGCCGTCCGGTGTCGGATCGCCGGCGGCTGCAGTCGGATGCTGCGGTAGAGACGTCAGGTCCCAGCTCGCTTTCATCGCCATCTCCTCGGTTGAGTCCGGTGGTGGAATCATCGTCGGCGCTCGCGCTGCAAGCGCGATCGCCCACTTCAAATCGGTGCAGTGCCCGGCGCCCGCAGGCTGCCGACCCGCTCGAGCGCCTGCCGCGTCTCGTTCACCAGCCGATCGACGATCTGCGCGACCGTCTCGGCACGTTCGACCCAGCGCACGCTCTGCCCGGCCGGCTCGTACATCAGCGGCTCGATCCCGTGCTCCTCGACCGCGGCCATCAGCTCGCCGGTCAGCGCCTGCTGATAAGGCATCGGCAGCGGCTCGGGAGCGCCCGCAGCCTGCCACTCGTCGCTCCACGCGCTTCGCAATACGCGGCACGGCTTGCCGCTGTGTGCCCGCGTGATCACCGTGTCCTCGCTGCCGGCGGCCAGCAGCTTCTTCAGCACCAGCGGGTGCGTGCGGTTTTCGACGGCACCCAGCCACACCGTCCCCATCCACGCGCCCTGCGCGCCCAGCGCGAGCGAGGCCGCGATCTGGCGGCCGGTCGCGATGCCTCCGGCAGCCAGCACCGGCACGCCCGCCGGCTGCGCGAGATCGACGATCTGCGGCACCAGCGACATCGTGCCGATCGTGCCGGTATGACCGCCGGCATCGTAGCCCTGCGCGACCAGCACGTCGGCGCCGGCACCGAGCGCCGCCCGCGCATGCCGCGGCGAGCCGATCAGCGCCAGCGTCGTCTTGCCCGCCCGCTTGCAGCGGGCGATCACCTCGGGCGGCAGCCCGATCGCCGTCGCCACCAGATTCGCATCGGAGCCGAGCACCGCTTCGACCTGGCGCGCGAACAGTTCCTTCGACCGCACGAAGCGGGTGAAGAACGTCGGCTTCGAGGCGGGCGGCACTGCATACTTATCGCGCAGCGCCTCGACGAACTCACGATGCGGCGCCGGTATTCGGCGATCGATCTCCGCCGGGTCGGCACGTTCCGGAACGCCCGGAGGCAGCATCAGGTCGACGCCGAACGGCCGATTGCCGACCCGGTCGCGCAGCTGCGCGATCCGCTCGCCGATTTCTTCCGGATCCTCGCGCGCGACGCCGAACACGCCGAATCCGCCCGCCTCGCAGATCGCTGCCGCGACCGCCGGTACGTGCGAGAAGCCGAAGATCGGCAGCTCGATGCCCAACCGCTCGCAGACTGCAGTGCGCAGGCCGATCGCCATCACAGCTCCAGCGCGTCGAGATCCAGGCACGGGTGCGGCGGCGATTGCGCCGCCCGCTTGAGCACATGCCGGCCGATCACCGTCTTGTGGATCTCGCTCGAGCCTTCGCCGATCTGGTTCAACTTCGCGTCGCGCATGAACCGTTCGAACGGCAGCTCCTTCAGGTAGCCGTTGCCTCCGGCGAGCTGCAGGCAATCCACCGTCACCTGCATCCCCAGGTCGGTCGCGTACAGCTTCGCCATCGACGCGTGCACCGACACGTCGGCATCGCCAGCGTCGTAGCGCGCAGCGGCCGAACGCACCAGGCATCGGGCCGCCTCGATTCGCGTCGCCATGTCGGCGACCATCCACTGCACACCCTGGTGCTCGGCCAGCTTCTTGCCGAACGTCGAGCGGCGCGCGGCGTACTGCGCCGCCATCTCGAGCGCACCCTGCGCACGACCGAGCGCGATCGCGCCGTGCCCGATCCGTGCCCGCACCAGCGTGTCCTGCGCCAACGCAAAGCCTTCGCCTTCGCGACCGAGCAGGCGCTCGCGCGGCACCCGCACGTGCTGCAGATGCACTTCGGCGATCGGCACGCCGTACCACCCGAGCTTCGGTTGCGTCGGTCCCACCGTCAAGCCTGGGCTGCCTCGGTCGACGAGGAACGCCGACAGCCCCTTTGCGCCCGGTACGCCGTCGAGCCGCGCGACGACGACGAACAGGTCCGCGACCGGCGCTCGCGTGATGAACCGCTTGACGCCGTCGAGCACAAAGTCGTCGCCGTCGCGGCGCGCGATCGTCGTCAGACCGGCGACGTCGGATCCGGCCTTGCGCTCGGTCAACGCGAACGCCGACTGGATCTCGCCGCGGGCCAGACGCGGCACGATCTCGCGCGCGAGCGAGTCCGCGGCGCCGGCGGCAATCGGACGGCCCGCGAGATCGGTCCCGGTCACCAGCGAAGCCGCCGTCGAGCACACCCGCGCGAGCTCCTCGATGATCCGCACCCGAAGCTGCATCGAGCCCTCGGTTCCCCCGAGCGCACGCGGAAAAGCGGTTGCGATCACGCCTTCGCGCGCCAGCAGCCGGAACGTGTCCCACGCGAAATCGTCCGACAGCGCAACCTCGTTCGCGCGCGGTCCGATGCGTTCGGCGGCGAGCTCGCGCACCCGCGCCAGCAACGCGGCGTCCTCGGCTGGCAGCGCCACCGGGTTCAGCTGATCCGTCATTGCGAGTTGCTCCTTCATGCGCCGCGGCAGGCCAGCTCGATCCGATCGGCGACCTCCAGCATCCGCGGCGCGATGCTGCGGGTCAGACGATCGCCGCGCAGCCGGTCGGTCGACAGCGTGCAGTTGATCGCCACCGGCGCCGGATGCACGCTCTGGCGCAGTGCGACGGCGACCGCGTGCACGTCCGGTCGCGATTCGCCTTCGGAGAGGAAATAGCCGCGCTTCGCGACCGCCTCGCGGTCCCGGTCCCACAGCGGCCGCTCGATGCGGAAGCGCTGCGGATCGTGCACCCGCAGCCGGTTCAGGATCGCGGTCTGCTCGGCCGGCGTGCAGGCGTGCACCAGCGCGCGGCCGATTGCCGTCGTCAGCAACGGCTGCGGGCTGCCGATGTCGGGCTGGTGGCGATTGCTGCGATCGACGCGAAAGCTGTCGACGTAGACCGCGCGCAGCCGATCGCGAACGGCCAGGTTCACCGTGCAAGCCGATTCCGAAGCAAGCCGCTCGAGCCACGGGCGCGCGATCTGCCGGATCCGCATGCTCGCCAGCATCGGATAGCCCAGCGCCAGCACGCCCGCGCCGAGCGTATAGCGTTGATCGAGGGTCCGGCTCAGATAACCCAGCATCGTCAGCGTGTACGTCAGCCGCGAGACGGTCGCCTTCGGCAGTCCGGTGCGCTCGCACAGCTGGCGGTTCGACAGCGCTTCATCGACAGGCGTGAATGCGCGCAGCACCTCCAGCCCCCGCGACAGGTTGATCGAGAACTGGCGATCGCCGGCGAGCTCGTCGGCGTCGAGCAGTCCGGGCAGCGGATCGAGCGTCATCGAGATCACCTCCGGATGTTCCGGCGCCGGCCCGAGCAGGGTCAACATCGCGGCCGGAGAGTTTCGCACAGCGGAACATCGCGCGCTGCACGCAGACGGGTCGGCGCCGCAGCGGTAAGCTGGGCTTTTGTCCGGCTGCCCGGTGTCGGACGCCCGAATCGGAATCCGCAGGAGCCCTCCAGATGTCAGCGACCCAGCGCGCTTACCGCCTGTCCGAGCAAGACGGCCGTGTCGCAGGCGGCGTCGTCGAAATCCCGGTCCCGCAGATCGGCGCGGGCGACGTGCTGATCCGGTGCGAATACGCCGGCGTCAACTACAAGGACGCGATGGTCGGACGCGGGCTGGGCAAGATCGTCCGCCAGTACCCGCGCATCGGCGGCATCGAGTCGGTCGGCCGGATCGAGCGGTCGAACGATCCTCGCTTCACTCCCGGCGATGCCGTCATCGTCCATGGCTTCGGTATCGGAGTCGACCGCGACGGCGGCTTCGCGCAATATCTGTCGGTACCTGCAGATCTGGTGCTGAAGCTGCCGCCCCAGCTGGAGCCGCGGGTAGCGGCGACGATCGGCGTTGCGGGCTACACTGCAGCGCTGTCGATCGACGCGATGGAGCTCAACGGGCTGACGCCCGAACGAGGCCCGATCGCGGTCAACGGCGCGACCGGCGGGGTCGCGTCGGTCGCGATCGCCATGCTGTGCCGCCGCGGCTATCGAGTCCACGCGCTGACCCGCAACAGCGGCGAGGCGCCTTACCTGCGCGCGCTGGGCGCGGCCGAGGTATTGCCGCCGCTCGAGCCGAGCGCGCGCCCGCTGGAATCCGAACGCTGGGCGGGCGCCGTCGATTCGCTCGGCGGTGCGCCGCTTGCGTCTTTGCTGCGCACGATGAAGAGCGACGGCGTCATCGCCAGCTTCGGCAATGCGGCCGGCAACGATCTGCAGACGACGGTGCTGCCGTTCATCCTGCGCGGCGTGCGCTTGATCGGCATCGTCGCGAACAGCCCGATGCCGTTGCGCCAGCGGATCTGGCAGCGGATCGCGACCGATCTGAAGCCGGCCGAGGTCGATTCGATCGCGCAGTGGATCACGCTGGATGCACTGCCGCAGGCGTTCGACTCGCTGCTGCAGGGAAGCGGTCGCGGGCGATTCGTGCTGCGGCTCTGACACGGCATACCGCAGTATCATCAGGCGAACCGGCCGCGACATGAAACTGCTGAGCGCCACCCCCAGCCCGTTTGCGCGCAAGGTGCGCATTGCGCTGCACGAGAAGGCGATCGAATTCGAGCTGGTCACCGAGGTGCCGTGGAACCCGGATGCGTGCGCGCCGCAGTACAACCCGCTCGGCAAGATCCCGGTGCTGATCCTCGACGACGGCTCGACCGTCTACGACTCGCGGCTGATCCTCGAGTACCTCGAGTGGACGCATCCGCGGATTGCGCTGCTGCCTGCGGATCCCGTCCAGATGCTGGCGGCGAAGCAACTCGAAGTGATCGCCGACGGGGTGTGCGATGCGGTCGTGCTGAGCTTCATCGAGATGCAGCGTCCGTCCGAGCAGCGGTCGGCCCCGTGGCTGGAACGGCAGCGGATGAAGATCGAGCGAGGCGTTGCGGAGGTCGCCCGCCGGATCGACGCCGGCCAGCCGTACGCGGTCGGCGGGCAGTTCGGCCAAGGCGACATCGCCGTGGGCTGCATGCTCGGCTATCTGGATCTGCGCTATCCGCAGCTGCGCTGGCGGCAGCATGCGCACCTCGACGCGCTGTTCGCGCGGCTGAGCGAGCGCGATTCGTTCAGGCGCACGGTGCCGGCCGCGCAGACGATCGCCGCCGGCGTCGCCTGATGCGCAGCCGCCGCCCTCAGCACCGCAACGTCATCGCCGGCAGGTAGTACATCAGCGGCGATTCCTGCGCGAGCAGCCACGGCTCGTAGAGCTCGTCGACGAAGGCCGCAAGCGCCGGCGGCGGCCCGACGCCGGCGGCCGGCAGCGCCTGCGCAGAGAACCGGCGCAGCATCTGCAGCGGCGACGCCGGCGGCGCGATCCAGCGCACGACATGCCGGCGGTGCTGCGGAATCTGCGCCAGCTCGCGCGCGGCGATCAGCACGTCGCGGTAGTGGCCGACGCGGTCGACCAGGCCGCGCTCCAGCGCCTGCGCGGCGGTCCACACGCGCCCCTTGGCGACCGACTCGACCTGCTCGTCCGACATCCGCCGACCCTCGGCGACCACGGCCTTGAACTGCGCGTACGACGCATCGATCTCGGCCTCGAGCCACTCGAGCGCCTGCTCGTCGAACGGACGGAAAACGCTGGTCATCCGCGCGCTGCCGCCGCGCGAGATCAGCACCGGATTGACGCCCAAGCGCGCGCACGCTTCGGCAACGTTCGGCTTCCATGAGATCACGCCGATGCTGCCGGTGATCGTGAACGATGACGCGATGATCGATTGCGCCGCGGCCGCGATGTAATACCCGCCGCTGGCCGCGTAGTTGCGCATCCACGCGATCACCGGCTTGCGGCCCAGCGCATAACGCGCGGCGCTCCAGATCCGATCGCTGCCGGTCACGGTGCCGCCGCGCGTATCGAGCGCGAGCACGATCGCCTGCACGCGCGCCGAGTCCGCCAGCGCCCGGATCCGAGGCGCGAGCTCGCTCGCCACCGCGAATCGCTGCCGCGGCCCCGACACCGGC
>DATLGW010000615.1:0-4333 GCA_035540315.1 Burkholderiaceae bacterium
GCTCGAGCTTCAAGCCGTTCATCTATTCGGCTGCGCTCGAGAAGGGGTTCATGACGACGACGATCGTCAACGACGCGCCGGTGATCGTCGATCCGGCGACCACCGGCGGTCAGCTGTGGGAGCCGAAGAACTACGACGGCAAGTTCGAAGGGCCGATGGCGCTGCGCACCGCGCTCGCGAAATCGAAGAACATGGTGTCGATCCGGCTGCTGCAGTCGATCGGTCCGACCTACGCGCAGGACTACGTCGGCCGCTTCGGCTTCGATTCCGACAAGCACCCGCCGTATCTGACGATGGCGCTGGGTGCCGGTGCGGTCACGCCGTGGCAGATGGTCGGCGCCTACTCGGTGTTCGCGAACGGCGGCTATCGCGTCGAGCCGTACCTGATCTCGCGGATCACCGACGCGAACGGCAATCTGCTGGCGCAGGCCAACCCGGCGCGGGCAGGCGACGAAGCGATCCGCGTCATCGATCCGCGCAACGCGTTCATCATGGACACGCTGCTGAAGGAGGTGGTCCGCAGCGGCACCGCGACCCGCGCACAGACGCTGAAGCGGCGCGACATCGCCGGCAAGACCGGAACCACCAACGATTCGCACGACGCGTGGTTCGCCGGCTACGGCCCGATGATTGCCGCGGTCGCCTGGGTCGGATTCGACCAGCCGCGCAAGCTGGGCGACCGCGAGACCGGCGGCGGCCTGGCGCTGCCGATCTGGATCAACTACATGAGCCACGCGCTGCGCGGCGTGCCCGAGAAGCCGTCGATCGCGCCGCCGGGAACGATCCAGCTCCACGGCGACTGGTTCTATACCGAAGCCCAGCCGGGCACCGGCATCTCGTCGCTCGGCGTGGCCGACGACGGCCTGCTGTCGGGCGAGCGCGCCGAGCAGGTCCGCGACCAGATCTTCTGAGCGGCGCCGGCGGCGCCGTCACAGGCAACGCTGCAGCGTTCGTTCGACGAGGGCGAGCTCGTCGTCCGGCGATACCGGCGGTGACACGTGCGCGCTCACACGGCGAGGATAAGCCGCTGCGAGCCGCTTCGGACCGCGTGCTAGACTCGATCGGGTGAGGACCGTCGATCATTCGCAATCGGACGCTGCGTTTTCGAGCGCTGCGTGTTCTCCCGCGGCGCGAGCGCAGGCCGCTGCAGCCGCCGAGGCTGCGCGAGCTGCACCGGTCTGCAACGCATCGCGCAGCGCACGCGGGCGAATCGCGCCGCTCGCCGCGCTGCTCGCAGCGTCGCTGCTGATCACGGCCTGCGGTCACCGGGGCCCGCTGTACCTGCCCGACCCCGCGAAAGAAGCGCAGAAGAGACAGCCGGGCTGAGCGGATGGAGTCGCTGTCACGCATCGACGGCAGCCTGCAGCTCGAGCGCGTCGCGCTCGAGCGGATCGCGGGCGAGTTCGGAACTCCGGTCTACGTGTACTCGCGCGCGGCGATCGAGCGCGCGTACGGCGAGTTCGCCGATGCCGCACGGGGCCGCCGCGTGACGATCTGCTATGCGCTGAAGGCGAACTCTAACCTGTCGGTCATCCGGCTGCTCGCGGACCTCGGCGCCGGCTTCGACATCGTCTCGGCCGGCGAGCTCGAGCGCGTGATCGCCGCAGGCGGCGACCCGACGCGGGTCGTGTTCTCCGGCGTGGGCAAGCAGGCCGCCGAGATGCGCCGCGCGCTCGAGGTCGGCGTGCGCTGTTTCAACGTCGAGTCCGAAAGCGAGCTGCGTCGCCTCGATGCGGTCGCCGCCGACGCCGGCACGGTCGCGCCGGTATCGCTGCGCGTGAACCCGGACGTGGACGCCGGCACGCACCCGTACATCTCGACCGGGTTGCGGCAGAACAAGTTCGGCATCGCGCACGCGTCGGCAATCGACGCCTACCGGTTGGCCGCGTCGCTGCCGCACCTGCGCGTCGACGGAATCGACTGCCACATCGGGTCGCAGATCACCGAGATCGCGCCGTTCCTGGCGGCGCTCGATCGCGTGCTCGAGCTGGTCGACGCGCTGCGCGCCGAAGGGATCGCGCTGCGCCACATCGATCTGGGCGGCGGGCTCGGAATCCGCTATCGCGACGAATCTCCGCCGCCGCGCGACGCGATGATGCGCGCGCTGTTCGAGCGCATCGAGCGCTGGTCGGCGGGCGCCGCTCCGCCGGAGCTGATGTTCGAGTTCGGCCGCTCGCTCGTCGGCAACGCGGGGCTGCTGCTGACCCGCGTCGAATACCTGAAACGCAACCTGGAGCGCCGCTTCGCGATCGTCGATGCGGCGATGAACGACCTGCTGCGCCCGACGCTGTACGACGCTTATCACGACATCGTTCCGGTGCGGATGCGCGCCGCGCCGGCACACGACTACGACGTCGTCGGGCCGGTCTGCGAGACCGGCGACTGGCTCGGCCGCCAGCGGCGACTGGCGATCGCCGAAGGCGACCTGCTCGCGATCCTGTCGGCCGGCGCGTACGGCATGGTGATGGCGTCGAACTACAACACGCGCGTGCGCCCGGCCGAAGTGCTGGTCGACGGCGACACGTGCCAGCTGATCCGCGAGCGCGAGCGGATCGGCGAGCTGTTCGCGCACGAACGGGTCGTCACCCGCCGCGGATCGGGCCGATAGCGGCTGCGTCGGATACCGCCCCGCCGTGCCGCAGCGGCGGCAACGGCGTGGCGCCGGTCCGCAGCGTCGCGGCTTCGCAGCCGATCAACTGCCGGCGCCCTCGACCGGGTCCTGCCAGCGTTGCACGAGCCGGTGGTCGATGCCGAACAGGTCGAGCGCACGTCCGACGCTATGGTTGACGATGTCTTCGACCGTCTGCGGCTTGCTGTAGAAGGCCGGCACGGGCGGCATCACGACCGCCCCCATCTCGGTCACCCGGGTCATGCTGCGCAGATGGCCCAGGTGCAGCGGGGTTTCGCGCACCAGCAGCACGAGCCGCCTGCGCTCCTTCAGCGTCACGTCGGCGGCGCGCGTGAGCAGGTTCGACGTCACTCCGGTTGCGATCTCCGACAAGCTTCGGATCGAGCACGGGGCCACCAGCATGCCGAGCGTCGTGAACGAGCCGCTGGAGATCGCCGCCGCGATGTCGTCGATGCGATGACTGACGCTGGCGAGCGCCTGCACGTCGGCGACTTTCATCGGCAGCTCGTGTCCCAGCGTGATCTGGGCCGAGCGCGTCATCACCAGGTGCGTCTCCAGACCGAGCTCTCGCAGCGCCTGGAGCGCGCGGACACCGTACGCGATTCCCGAGGCGCCGCTGATGCCGACGACGATGCGCCTGGTGCTCATTCGACCGGCGATGCGGCGACCGTTCGCCGATAACTGAACACGTTCGTCGCGATCGGCATCGGATTGCCTCGGGCGTTCGATTCTGCGCAGCGGGGACAGACTGTGTCAAGGTCGCCCGCGCCGCGCGGCCGCGGTCAGCCGAAGCCGACCAGCCCCTTCTGCATCACGTACAGCGCCGCGCCCGCGCGCGAATACACCCCGATCTTGTCGTAGACGTGCGCGACGTGGTTCTGCACCGTGCGCGGCGAGATCCCGAGCAGCTGCGCGATCTCGCGGTTCGTCTTGCCGCGCGCAACGAGCCCGAGCACCTCGATCTCGCGCTCGGACAGCGCATGATGCGGCGCCGGCGGCAGCTTCGGACCGATTCCCAGTCCCGCGAGCACCGCGTCGACGACCTCCGATTCGAAGCGCCCGCGCCGGCGCTCGGCGTGCAGCGCCTGCGCAATCTCCTGCGGCGATCGTGCCGGCCGATGCGGCCGCGCCTCGCGCATCGCCTGCGCCATGTCCGCCGCCGCCAGCAATCGGGCGAGCCTCGGGAGCGCCGGTCCCGGCACGCGCCGCGGATAGCCGCTGCCGTCGAACCGTTCGTGCGCGGCCGCCGCGACCTGCGCACACGCCGCCCACGTCGGCGCCCGCGACAGCAGGCGGTCGGTGTACACCGCATGCAGCTCGACCCGCTCGCGCTCGAGCCGGTTCAGCTCGCCGCGCTTGTCCCAGATCCGATTCTCGATGCCGACGCGTCCGAGATCGTGCAGATGCGCGCACTGCCGCAGCAGCGACAGCTCCGGGTCGCGCAGGCCGAGCTCGCGCGCCGCGGCCGTCGCGACCGCGGCCACGCCGGCGCTGTGGCCGAGCGTGTGCACGCTCTTCACGTCGCCGAATCGCCCGATCGCCGCCGCGATCTCGTCGAGCCGCGCCGCTTCGGCGCAGACCTGCGGCTGCGGCTCGGCCTCGAGGAAGCGCTCCCAGACGTCGGCCGATTCGATCGCATCGAACAATTCGCGCGCGCAGCCGAGCGCGACGTCGACCAGCGCGGGATCCAGCTGCCGGCCGCGC
>DATLGW010000616.1:0-4004 GCA_035540315.1 Burkholderiaceae bacterium
TCAATCAGGACCTGTATTACCTGCTCGAATGGCAGGACCTGGCCGAGCGCGAGCGCAAGTGGAACGGCTTCATGTCGGATCCGGAATGGATGTCGGCACGCGCGGAAAGCGAAAAGAACGGTCCGATCGTCGCCCGCATCACGAACTGCATCCTCGCGCCGACCGGCTACTCGAAGTTGCGCTGAAGGAGCCGGCGCGGGCGAGATCAACGGTCGGGTTCGCGCACCGGCCGAGCCACCCACGCCGCCGCCATCACGATCGCCGCGCCGGCGAAGATCATCGTCGCCATCGGTCGCACGGTGCCGTCGCCGAGCGCCGACACGATCGCCGCCGCAGCGGCCGCCACGCTGAACTGCAGCAGGCCCATCACCGATGACGCAAGCCCCGCGAGCCGCGCGAACGGCGTCAGCGCCGCGGCGGTCACCTGCGGCATCGTCAGCGAAAAGCCGATCATGTACGCGAAGAACGGCACGACGACGAGAACTCCGTCGTGCGGCCGGATCCATCCCGACAGCAGCGTCGCAACGCCGGCTGCGAACACCAGCCAGGCGCCGACGATTCGCGTGCGCTCCAATCCCCACCGCATCACGTAGCGGGCCGACAGCAGCGCACCCGTCACGTTGCCGGCCATGATCGCGGCGAACGCGATTCCGAACTGCAGCACCGACAGCCCGCCGATCTGCATCAGCACGACCGGCGAGGCGGCAAGGAACGCGAACAGTCCGATCATCACGCCGCAACTGCATGCGACGTTGACTCGGTAGGCGCGGTTCGACGCGAGCTGGCGCATCGCCTCGCGCAACGCGGGCGAAGGCCCGGCGTGCGCAGCGCGCGTCTCGGGCAGGTACCTCAGCAGCAGCGCCAGCAACAGCATGCCGTAGGCACCCAGGAACAGGAACGTCGAGCGCCAGCCGAATGCGACCTGCAGCGCCGCGCCGATCAGCGGCGCGACGATCGGCGCCACGCCCAGCATCACCGCAGTCAACGCGAGCAGCCTGGCAGCCTGTTCGCGCTCGTACAGATCGCGGATGATCGTGCGCGCGAGCACCATGCCCGCGGCGACGCCGACCGCCTGCACGGCGCGGCCCCACAGCAGCGGATCGATCGACGGCACGGCCGCGCACAGGAAGCTCGCGGCGGCGAACACCGCCACGCCGACCAGCAGCACCGGACGCCGACCCCACCGGTCCGATGCCGGTCCGTGGATCAGCTGCGCGATCGCGTAGCCGGCCATGTAGGTGGCGATCGTCGCCTGCGCCAGCGCCGGCGTCGTCTGCAGCGCCGCGGCCATCGCCGGCAGCGACGGCAGATAGATGTCCATCGCGAGCGGGCCGATCGCGACGCAGGCGCCCAGCAGCAGCACGATCGCGCGGTCGCGCCGGCGGCGCGCTGCCGCATCCAGCGGCGCACGCGCGTCGCCCGCGGCGGTCGCGGGCTGCGCGGCAGCGGCTTGCGGTCGTTCTTCGGAGGAGGGTCGATTCATCGCCGGTCGCAGGGATTCTATCGGCAGGGTCTGCATGACCTCGAAGTGGCCGCCCCTCCCGGGTGGCCGTACACTGGCGGCATCGCGCCAGGCAGTGCTTGCCGATCGGTGCGCGCCGCATGGAGCTCCAGCATGACCGCGACGCCTCAGCAGCCGTTGTCGTTCGTTTCGCCGCATCCGGCCAGCCCCTGGGGCACCTATCTGGCGCAGATCGAGCAGGCCGCGCCGTACCTCGGGCCGCTGTCGCGGTGGATCGAAACGCTGCGACGCTGCAAACGCTGCCTGATCGTCGACATCCCGATCGAGATGGACGACGGCTCGGTCAAGCACTTCGAAGGTTACCGCGTGCAGCACAACCTGTCGCGCGGTCCCGGCAAGGGCGGCGTGCGCTACCACCCCGCCGTCACGCTCGAGGAGGTGATGGCGCTGGCGGGGTGGATGACGATCAAAAACGCTGCGGTCAACCTGCCGTACGGCGGCGCCAAGGGGGGCGTTCGCGTCGACCCCGCGACGCTGTCGCGCAAGGAGATCGAGCGGATCACGCGCCGCTACACCAGCGAGATCGGATTCATCATCGGCCCCGACAAGGACATCCCGGCGCCGGACGTGAACACCAACGCGCAGATCATGGCGTGGATGATGGACACGTATTCGATGAACGTCGGCGGCACGGTGACCGGCGTGGTGACCGGCAAGCCGATCCAGCTCGGCGGTTCGCTGGGTCGCGTGAAGGCGACCGGTCGCGGCGTGTTCGTCGTCGGCCGCGAGGCGGCGCGCCGGCTGCAGGTGCCGATCGAGGGGGCGCGGGTCGCGATCCAGGGTTTCGGCAACGTCGGGTCGGCTGCGGCAGAGCTGTTCGCCGGCAACGGCGCGAAGATCGTCGCGGTGCAGGACCACACGGGCACGGTGTTCAACAGCCGCGGCCTCGACATCGCCGACCTGATGGCCGAGCTCAAGGCGAACGGCAGCATCGGCGCGTTTCGCGGCGGCGACCGGATCGCAGACGAGGATTTCTGGGACGTGTCCAGCGAGTTCCTGATCCCGGCGGCGCTCGAAGGGCAGCTGAACGCGGCGCGCGCTCGCCGCGTTCAGACGCGAATCGTGCTCGAGGGGGCGAACGGGCCGACCACGCCGGAAGCCGATTCGATCCTGCACGATCGCGGCATCATCGTGGTGCCCGACGTGATTGCGAACGCGGGCGGCGTCACCGTGTCGTATTTCGAATGGGTGCAGGACTTCTCGTCGTTCTTCTGGAGCGAGGACGAGATCAACATGCGCCTGGACCGGATCCTGATCGGCGCGTTCAAGAACGTCGTCGAGACGTCCGAGCATTTCCGGATCTCGCTGCGCGCTGCAGCGTTCGTCGTCGCTTGCACGCGCGTGCTGCAGGCGCGCCAGGAACGCGGGCTCTATCCCTGACCATCATTGCGGAGAACGCGACATGTCCAATCACGTGTACAAGCATCTGGAGCTGACGGGATCGTCGACGTCGGGTATCGAGGACGCGATCAGCAACGCGATCGCCAAAGCCCACAAGACCGTGCGCCACATCCAGTGGTTCCAGGTCGTCGAGACCCGCGGCCAGGTCGTCGACGGCAAGGTCGCGCATTGGCAGGTCACGCTGAAGGTCGGCTTCACGCTCGAGGACTGACCATCGGGGTCGCGTCTGGAACGCGGCCCTGACGCTCGACGCACGCCGCGGCCGCGTCAGGACGGGCGCAGCGCGACCTCGATCAGATACGGGCCGGTGCTCGCCAGCCCATGCTGCAGCGCTGTGGCCAGCTGCGACAAGTCGGTCGCGCGGGTCGCATCGACGCCTTGGCCGCGCGCCAGCTGCACCCAGTCGAGCGCGGGCTCGTCCAGGCTGAGGATGCTGCGCGCGCGATCGCCGGCGATCGTCGCGCCCACGCCGCGCAGCTCGCCCTTCAGGATCTCGTACGAACGGTTCGCGAACACCAGCACGGTCACGTCGAGCGACTCGCGCGCCATCGTCCACAGCGCCTGCAGCGTGTACATCGCGCTGCCGTCGCCTTCGAGCGCGACGACCTTGCGATCGGGTGCCGCGACCGCGGCGCCCACCGCGAGCGGCAGGCCGCAGCCGATCGCGCCTCCCATGATCGTCATCCAGTCGTGTGGCGCGGCCTGCCGCAGCGTCGACTGGAAGCTGCGGCCGGTCGTCACGGCCTCGTCGATGACGACCGCGTTCTCGGGCAGCAGCGCCGCGAGCGTCTGCCCGATCCCCGCGGGCGTGATCTCGCCGCCGCTTGGCAGCGGCAGCCGATCGGCCGCGTCGACCCGCTGCGCCGGTTCGCAGCCGTTCGCATCGAGCGCGTCGGCCAGCGCCTGCAGCGCCGCGTCGACATCCTCGTCCGGTGCCGCCAGCGTCGAGATCCGGCAGCCGTCGGGCGCGAGCCGGCTCGGCTTGCCGGGGTAGGCGAAGAACGCCACCGGCGGCTTGGCGCCGGCGAGCACCAGTTCGCGACAGTCGGCGAACACGGCGGTCGCCGCATCGATCATGTAC
>DATLGW010000617.1:0-4804 GCA_035540315.1 Burkholderiaceae bacterium
GGTCGGCAGCATGTAGCGCCCCGACGCCGCTGATCCTCGTGCACGGGCTCGCGGCGTCGGGGCGCTACATGCTGCCGACCGCGCGTCGACTCGCGAACGACTTCCCGGTGCTGGTGCCGGATCTGCCGGGCTACGGCCGCAGTGAAAAGCCGCGGCGCGCGCTGGACGTCGATGCGCTGGCACAGCGGCTGCTCGCGTGGATGAGCGCGCGCGGCGTCTTGCGCGCATCGCTGCTCGGCAATTCGTTCGGCTGCCAGGTCGCCGCTGCGATCGCCGAGCGCGAGCCGGCCCGCATCGAGCGATTGGTGCTCAACGGCCCGACCGTCGACTCCGGCCGTCGCACGACGTTCCAGCAGCTGCTGTCGTTCGTCGCCGACGTGCCGCGCGAGCCGCTCGGCTTGGTGCTCACGCAGCTGCGCGCCTATGCGCGCACCGGTCCGTGGTTCAGCCTGCAAGGCTACCGGCACATGATGGCCGATCGCATCGAGCGACGCCTGCCGCGGATCCGCGCGCCGACGCTGCTCGTCCGCGGCGAGCGCGACCCGGTCGCGCCGCAGCGCTGGGTCGACGAGATCGCGTCGCTGCTGCCGCGCGGGTGCGTCGCCGTGATCCCCGGCTCGGCCCACGGAACGGTCTACAACGCGGCGCAACCGCTTGCGCGGCTCGTGCGCGACTTCCTGCTCGAGCAGGCCTGACGCGAATGCGCCAGCCGCGGATCAGGGCCTGAACAGGCCCTCAGCTCTCGTCCTTCTGCTTTTCCGCATGGATGTCCTGCAGCGCTTCGGGCCGGATGAATCCTCTGGCGGCCGCGTGACGCGCTGCCTGCTCGCTGTCGCCGGCGAGCACGAAATCGATGCCGAGCGCGCCGACCTTGCTGACCAGCGCTTCGAGCTCCGCGCGCCGCGACGCCGCGCTGTGAACGCAGCGGATGTAGATTGCGCGGACCCGCTGCGGGTAGCTCTCGGCGATGCGCGCATAGATCTCCGGATCGTGCTCGCCGCTGTCGCCGATCAGGATCACGGGCACCGGCGGGAACACGCGCATCAGGTGCTCGATGCGGTCGATCTTGTTGCTGCCCGGCGGACCCGGCGACAGCACCAGGTGCACTCCGAAGTCGCGCAGATAGATCGGCCCGAGCGGAATTCGGTTCAGCTCGAAGAATTCGACCAGCACGTCGTGCAGGTTCCACGGGCCGTTGGACACGTAGAAGATCGGGTTGTGCTCGCCGCCGCGGCCGTCCTCGAGCGCGCGGTAGAACGCGGCCACGCCCTTGAACGGCAACCGGGTGTGCGCGTTCGACAGCAGCACCGTCGCCAGCATCTTCAGCTTGTTCGTCACGTTCGTCGCGACGACGGTGTCGTCGATGTCGCTGATCACCGCGTATTGCGCGTTCAGCGGATGAACCATCACCTGCGCTCGCGCGCGGACGCGATACCGTTCCAGCGGCGCAGGACCGACCAGCTCGACCTCGGCGTGCTGCCACAGCGGGCCCCCCGGCGCCTCGGGCAGCTCGAGCTCGACATCGAAATAGCCCTGGTCATCGGTAACGGCTTCGCACTGCGCGCCGGCGAAGTGCGCGCGCACGCGCGCGCCGCGGACCTTGGACGCCACGAACAGCCGCGCCATCCGGCGCAGATTGCGCCAGCGCGTATCCGACTCGTCGGCCGGCAGCAGCGGCCCCTTGCGCACGACACGCCCGCCGAACATCAACGTCCGGTCGATCACGTGCCCGACGTGGGTGAGGACGACCGGGTCGTTGCGCCGACTGAACATGATCGGCCGGTCCTTTCGTTCGAGTGCCCGAGCGGCGCCGTCGATTCGATGTCGTGCGCGGTCGGGCGAGTCCGACCGCGATCTTAACCGCGAGTCGCAGCGCGCTGCGGTCAAAACCCGAGCACGCGAGCGCCGAGAACGCGCCGTTTCGAGCTCGGACTCCGGATCGCAAGCGTCGCGCCGGGGCCGTGGCCGTGGCAGAATCCCCGCCGCAGCAGCCGCGCGTGCGCCGGCAGCGAAGCAGTCCGAGCGCGCGTCCCGTTTCCGAGGTGCCGCTCCGCAAGGCGACGCGATGTACCTGAAGAACATGTCGAGCCGCTACGGCCTCGTCAGCAGATTCTTCCACTGGACGATCTTCGCGCTGTTCGCCTGGCAGTTCGCCAGCGCGAACGTGATGACGCGCATCGGGCGCGACTCCGCGCTGCTGGACATGGACCAGGACTTCCTCTACAACTGGCACAAGAGCATCGGTCTGGTGCTGATCGTGCTGGCGCTCGCGCGCATCGTGTGGCGGCGCACGACGCCGCTGCCGCAGTGGTCCGGCGCGCTGAACGATCGCGAGCGCTCGCTGGTCCACCGCATCGAGCGGTGGCTCTACATCCTGATGTTCGCGGTGCCGGTGTCGGGCTACCTGTTCGTGATGGCCGGCGGCTACGGGGTGCGCTTTCTCGGGCTGTACGATCTGCCCGACACGATCGGCCGCAGCGCAACGCTTGCGGGCTGGGCGCATTTCGCGCACGTCGCGCTGACGTATGCGGCGCTGGTCGTGATCTCGTGGCACGTCGGGCTCGGGCTGAAGAAGCATTTCGTCGATCGCAGCCGATATCTGCATCGAATGCTGCCGTTCAGCCGCGGAGAATGACAGCCGCCGGCTGCGGGCGGCGGCGCGGTCACCGGCGCCGGTCGGCCGGCGCGAGTCGCCACAACGACGTCACTTCCGCGGCGCGCGCGGCGTGCAGCGGGTCGTCCGGGTCGTCGCGGCGCGGATGGACCGGCCGAGCATCGAGCCGCGCGAGCACCTCGAGCTCGGCTTCGTCGAACCACGCGAGCAGCTGATCGCGCGTTCGCAAGCCCAAGTGCTCGGCGATATCCGAAAGCACCAGCCAGCCTTCGCCGCCGGGCTGCAGATGCGGTGCGAGTCCCGCGACGAAGCCTCGCAGCATCCGACTGTCGGGGTCGTAGATCGCATGTTCCAGCAGCGATGCCGGGCGCCCCGGGATCCACGGGGGATTGCACACCGCCAGCGTCGCCCGGCCTTCGGGGAACAGGTCGGCCGGAACGACCGTAATCCGATCCGACAGCCGCAGCCGCGCGACGTTGTCCCGTGCACATTCCAGCGCGCGCGGATCGTTGTCGGTCGCGACGACGCGTTGAACCCCGCGCCGAGCCAGCACTGCTGCGAGCACGCCGGTGCCGGTTCCGACGTCGAACGCGAGATCGCAGTCGCGTGGCAGCGGCGCGCGCGCGACCAGGTCGACGTATTCGCCGCGGGTCGGCGCGAACATGCCGTAGTGCGGATGCACCGGCGCGCCAAGCGCCGGGACCGGCACGCCCTTCTTGCGCCATTCGTGCGCGCCGATCGCCCCCTGCAGCTCGCGCAGCGTCGACACGTACGGTTCAGCCATCGCGCCGAACGCCTCGACGCAGGCCTGGCGAACGTCCGGCGCGCGGCGCAGCGGGATCCGATGATCCGCATCGAATTGAATCAGCAGCATCCCGAGCGTGTGGGCCCGCTGCGCCTGCGCGAGCCGGTATCGGTGGAACGCTTCGGCCGTGGCGACCGCAGTGCCGCGCGAGCGGCGCGAGCGCTCGACGCGCCGGGCGAGCGCTTGCAGCAGTTGCCGCGCGTTCTGGAAATCGCCACGCCACAGCAGCGCGGTCCCCTCGCAGGCGAGGCGGTACGCGGCGTCGGCGCTGATACGGTCGTCGACGACGACCACGCGGCGCGGAGGCGGGGCACCGGACGCGGAACGCCAGCGCGCGCTGCGCGACTCGCCCGCCTCCTGCCACGACACGAGTTCGCCAGGCGCTGCCACGGCTTCGCCACGCGGGGCCGGACCGGTACCGCTCGCCTGCGCCTCGTCCGCATCCGCCCGTCGGCGCTTGCCTGCTGTCATCGATCGGCCTGAGCAAGAACAGGATCGGATTGAACAACGGCCGGGCGGTCGCGACCAGCCGATCAGCTGCAACTGTCGCTCCGCGGGCCGAGCCTGGGCCTGCGCAGGGGCTTTCTCCTCACCTGATCGGAGCGCCTGCACGCAGGTTTACATTGTAAACATCAGTCGAAAGCACGGACGTCGCCCGATTCAGGTCGAGGCCGGATTGCGGCGCGGGCGCAACGGTCGCGCCCGTGCCGGCGCCAGCGACGCTGCGCTGACGCCTGACCGGACAGGCATCGGCCGGCGCTGCGGATCATCGCAAAAGAGTCGAACGTGCCGCACGCGCAACGAATCGCAGAAAAAATCCGGGTCCTGATTTACCTATTGCCTAAAGGGTTGAATTAGGCCTTAGGCCACAGCCTCTACTTTTCGATGTCCCTAAGGTGCCGTTGGTGCGATACTTAGGATCCTTCAAAGACAACTCCTCCACCCGCACATGCCTAGCCGATCACAAAGCCGTTCCACTTCCGCCCGCTCGCAGCGCAGCCGCACTGGCCGTGCGGCGACGAAGAGCGCGTCCGCCGCGAGAGCGAGCGCTGCCGCGCGTCCGACTGCCGCCCGCGGGCGGCCGCCGAAGAAGGTGTTCATCAACGTGCTGGTGCGCGAATCGACGCGTGCCGGCCTGGCGCGACTGAAGGTCGCCGCCGATCTGGAAAGCCAAGGCGAAGTCATCGATCGTCTCGTCGCCGACGTGATGTCGCGCAAGCCCGCGCGTGGCCGCTAGGGTCTGCGCTGCCGCGGCGCGGGCCGTCGATCCGCGCCGCACGCACGCGCCGGCGCCTGCGACGCGATGGAGCGCAGCATGAAGCTGCAGATGGCGGAGAACTCGCTGTTTGCGATCCTGCTGCGTTCGTCGTGGTGGATCAGCTTCG
>DATLGW010000618.1:0-1528 GCA_035540315.1 Burkholderiaceae bacterium
CCGGCACGATCCACAGGTAGCCGGTGCGGAAGTCGACCTCGAACTTCGCATCGGGCTCCCAATCGCCCATCGTGAACGCATGCGAAGTCACGCGGGTGCCGGGGGCCATCTTCAGGATCGTCGGGCGCAGCCGCAGGTTCAGCTCGGGCAGCAGATACATCGTGACGACGGTCGCGCTGCTGAAGTCTTCCTTGAAGATGTCGCCGTGGACGATGTCGGCGCGATCCTTCACGCCCGCGACCTCGGCATAGCAGCGCGCGAGCTTGACCATGTCGGGGTTGTATTCGATCCCGGTCGCGCGCGCGCCGCGCTTGGCCGCTGCGATCGCGATCTTGCCGTCGCCCGAGCCCAGGTCGAACACCCGGTCTTTCGGCCCCACCTGCGCCATCTCGAGCATTTTCGCGACCAGCTCGTCGGGCGTGGGCACCCAGATCACGTCCTTGCCGTCCTGGCCGGACTGCGGCTTGTAGACGCGCTCGCAGTCCTTGCGATCGAGCGCGCTCGCTTCGAGCGCCGCCGTCGCCAGCACAGCCGCCGCGATGCCGGCGATCGCGTGCCGGCCGAATCGAACCCCCATGTCGAGTCTCCCGAATCCAGTTGATCTGAAACGGACGCATCTTACCGCGTCCGCCGATCCGCCGGCACCGGCAGCTGCTTAGGGGCGCACTATTGCCGACCGGCGAGATTTGCGGCAGCCATCCGCTTGCAGATCGCCAGCGCCTGCTGCAGCCCGCCGACGTTCGCGATCCCCTTGCCGACGATGTCGAACGCGGTGCCGCTGGCGCAGGTGGTCACCGGCACCGGCAGCCCGCCGAGCACGGTCACCCCCTGCTCGAATCCCATCAGCTTCATCGCGATCTGGCCCTGGTCGTGGTACATCGACACCACCGCGTCGTATTCGCCGCGACGCGCGGCGATGAACACGGTGTCCGACGGCAGCGGCCCGCGCGCGTCCGCGCCCCGCTGCTGCATCGTTCGCACCGCGGGCGCGATCACGTCGATCTCCTCGCGGCCGATCGTGCCGCTGTCGCCGGCGTGCGGGTTCAATGCGGCGACTGCGATCCTCGGCCGCACGACGCCGGCCGCCTTCAGCGTGCGATCGATGATCGCAACGGCGTCGCACACGCCGTCGTGCGTGATCGCATCGGCGACTTCGCGCAGCGGAATGTGCGACGTCACCCGGGACGTCCACAGCGGTCCGGTGACGTTGAACTCGCAGACGAACCCGCCGACGCCGAACACCTGCTGCAGGTAGCGCTGCTCGTCCTCGTGCTCGAGGCCACCGAGCCGCATCGCCGCCTTGTTCAGCGGCGCGAACACGAGACCGTCCAGATGTCCCGCGGTGGCCGCCTGTGCGGCGAAACCGAGCGACGAATACGCATAGCGGCCCGCATCGCGACTCACGCGCGCCGGCTCGACGTCGCGCAGGTCGACCGGATCGAACGGCAGGAACGATGCGCGCCCGGGCATGAAATCGGCGTTCTCCAGCCGTTCGACGCGGTGCAGCGCGAGCGTGCGTCCCGCGATC
>DATLGW010000619.1:0-1511 GCA_035540315.1 Burkholderiaceae bacterium
GGATGACGCGATGGCGATCGTCGTGATCCTGGTGGTGATCGTCAGCGTCGGCGAGGTCGTGTCGCGACAGCTGCGCAAGCGGATCATCTGAGTGGTGGCGACGAGCCGAACGCAGGCGCTGGCCGAGCGGTGGCCGCCGGATCATCCGATGCGCGCGCGCATCGCGCGTTATGCCGCGTACCTGGTGCTGCTGGTGGTGATCGTCGCCGGTTTCAACCATCTGCGCCTGCCGGTCGAGCGGCTCCCCGACGGGATGCGGGAAATCCTGCTCGTGATCGGCCAGCGGATGTTCCCGCCGGACTTCGGCTATGCAGCCGACCGGCTGGTCCAGCCGTTCGTCGAAACGTTCGCGATGGCATTCGCCGGCACCGTGCTGGGCATCGTGATCAGCGTGCCGCTCGCGTGGTTCGCCGCCGCGAACATGACGCCCAGCCCGCGGATCCTGTATCCGCTGGTGCGCGTGCTGCTGGTGATCGCGCGCTCGATTCACGAGATCATCTGGGCGATGCTGCTGGTCGCGATCCTCGGTTTCGGCCCGCTCGCCGGCCTGATCGTGCTGACGATCGACTTCATCGGATTCGGCAGCAAGCTGCTGGCCGAAAGCATCGAGTCGGCGGACATGAAGCCGGTCGAGGCGATCCGAGCGGCCGGCGGCAACAGAGTGCGGCAGATGGTGATGGGGGTGGTGCCGCAGCTCGCGCCGGTGTGGGTCGGCATCTTCGTCTACGGCTGGGACATCGTGCTGCGCGCGTCCTTCGTGCTCGGGCTGGTCGGCGCCGGCGGCGTCGGCGCGCAATTGCACGGCGCGGTCGAATCGCTGTCTTACGAGCGGCTCGGCGCGATCCTGATCATCATCATCGCGATCGTGGTGGCCAGCGAGGCGGTGTCCGCGCATCTGCGCGCCCGAGTGCGGTAAACCTGCAATGCGCTCGAAGGCTGCAGTCGCCCATGCCGCGGGCCAGCCGCTGGCGATCGAAACGGTCGAGCTCGACGGTCCGCGCGCCGGCGAGGCGCTGGTGGAGATCAAGGCGACCGGCGTCTGCCACACCGACGCGCTCGCATTGTCGGGCGGCAGCTCGACCGCGCGACTGCCGGCGATACTCGGCCACGAAGGCGCGGGCGTCGTCGTCGACGTCGGTCCAGGCGTCACCACGCTCCAGCCCGACGACCATGTGATCCCGCTGTACGTGCCCGAGTGCCGGCAGTGCGACGACTGTCTGAGCGGTCGGACCAACATCTGCTGGTCGATTCGCAGGACGCGCGACCTCGGCGTGATGCCAGACGGCACCGGCCGCTTCTCGCTCGCCGGCCGGCCGCTGCACCACTTCATGGGCACGTCGACGTTCTCGCAGTACACGGTCGTGCCCGAGATCGCGCTGGCGAAGATCCGCCAGGACGCGCCGTTCGACAAGGTCTGCTACCTGGGTTGCGGCGTGGCCACTGGGGTCGGCGCGGCGATCTACACCGGCAACGTGCGCCCGGGCGATCGCGTGATCGTGTTCGGGCTCGGC
>DATLGW010000620.1:0-1558 GCA_035540315.1 Burkholderiaceae bacterium
TCGCGGCCAGCGTGCGCGATGGCCGCAGCGGCTTAACGAATCTTGACATCGTAGACCCCCAGTCCGGTTTGCGGGCCGCCGACGCGCTTGAACGCGTTGACGAGTTCGTCGGTCGACCGAACGCTCGCGAACCCGTTCAGCCGCTCCGGCTCGAGCGGCGCAGGCACGGCGAAGCATGCGATCGCCTCGGGGGCACCGCGGGTATTCGCGATCAGGCGGAACGGGAAGTTGCCCGGAAAGTTCATCCGCGTGCCGCCGCGCACCGCGGGATTCGGCTGGATCGGATTCGGGAAGAACTGGTTGACCTTCTGGTTCTCGTCCAGCAGGTAGCAGTACAGGTTCGCGTCCTGATCGATCGCGACGTCGATCTGATACGGCTCGCCCCGCGCATACACGTACTGCGGTCCCTTCAGGCCGACGATCTGCACGTTCGCGACCGTGGCACCCGAATCACCCGCCTTCGCGTCGGCGACCTGCGGCTGGAACGGCGGCCCGGGATCTTCCTTGAGCAGCGCGACCGCCTTCTTGCTGACCGCCGCATGATCAGTCTTCAGGTAGCGCTTGAAGAAATCGAAATCCAGCGTCGTGCTCTCCGACTCGCCCATTGCGCGCTGGTAGATCTTGATCGCGTGCAGCAGCGAATCGTCGACCTCGCCGGTCGGGTCGCCCGGATAAACGCCGCGCGCCTTCATCTGCTGCTGGAAATACGCGACCAGCATCTGCGGATTCGCCGCGAGCGTCTCCCACCAATCGACGATTTCGGAGGCGACGTGCGGGTCCTCGTCGGTGACGTTCAGGCACGACCAATACGGAATCTTCAGCAGCCGCCCGAACAGCTCGATCGCCGCCAGCTCCGCGAGCGTACGCAGCGCCTGCGCGCTGCCTTCGCTGCGCGCGAGCGTGAAATTGAAGTTGACGCCGAACTTGTTCAGGCTGAGCTCGGCATCGGTGCCCGCGCCCTCGCGCATGATCAGCACCGAATTCTTCGACGTGACTCCGGGCACGAGCTCGAGCTCTTCGGTGTAGATGACGTTCAGGTCCAGGCCGAGCATCGAAGCGGTCGCCTGCCGCGCGTCGCCGATGCCGAAGCGGCCGATCGTGATGCCCGCTTCGCCCTGACGGCGCACCATCGACTCGTCGTACTGCGACACCGAGCCGCGGATGATGTAGCGCGGCGTGTTCTCGAGCGGCCGGTTCTTCGTATGGATTCCGGTGATCACCGTCGTCGTCACGTCGTGCGCGCTGAACGCGACCAGCCGCACCGCGCGGCTGCGTCGCGTCATTTGCGAGATCGCCGAGATGATCATGTCCTTTCCGGACGCGCTGACTTTCTTCGTCGCGTCCGGAATGTCCTCCAGCAGCACCGTGACGTCGCGAACGCCGTACGTGACGAACAGCAGGTCCATGCACCGCAGCGCCGGCGCGAAGCTGGTCATGTTCTGCGACGGGGCGTTCGCCGGTCCGGTGGCCATGTCCTTCGCCTTGGCGGCGACCCCGGGGGCAGGATCGAGGTAATCCTGGGTGGCGGCGCACGCTGCCAGCGCGACGGCCGTTGCGC
>DATLGW010000621.1:0-3105 GCA_035540315.1 Burkholderiaceae bacterium
GGCTACACCTATGCCGACGCCGCGGCCGCCGTGCTGATCCGCAACCGGCTCGCTCCGGTGCTGCATTCGACCGATGCAGCGGCGATCGGCGCGCGCTGGCTGGACATGGTGCGGGTGCTGCGCAACCTCGGCCGCGGCGGACTGTCGGCAATGGCGGTTGCCGCGGTCGACTCCGCGCTGTGGGATCTGCATGCGAAGCGGCTGAGCGTATCGCTCGCACGGCTGCTCGGGCCGATGCGCGCGTCGATCCCGGTGTACGGCAGCGGCGGCTTCGTCAACCAGTCGATCGAGCAGCTGCGCGAGCAGCTCGAAGGCTGGGTTCAGCAGGGGTTCGAACGGGTCAAGATCAAGGTCGGCCGCGACGAGCAGGCGGACCTGAACCGCGCGACCGAAGCGCGGCTGGCGATCGGCCAGGACGTGAAGCTGTACGTCGACGCGAACGGCGCCTACCGGCCGAAGCAGGCGCTGCGGATGGCCGAGCGTTTCGCCGAGCTCGACGTCAGCTGGTTCGAGGAGCCGGTGTCGTCCGACGATCTGGCGGGGCTGGCCGAAGTGCGCGACCGGGCGCCGCCCGAGATGCTGGTGTCGGCCGGCGAGTACGGGTTCGACCTGCCGTACTTTCGGCGGATGCTCGAGAGCCGCGCCGTCGACGCGCTGCAGGCCGACGCGACCCGCTGCGCCGGCGTCACCGGCTTTCTGCGCGTCGATGCGCTGTGCAGCGCGTTCGGCGTGCCGCTGTCGAGCCACACCGCGCCGTCGCTGCACCTGCCGCTCGTGTGCGCGGCGCGCGAGGCCGTCCACCTGGAATGGTTCCACGACCATGCGCGAATCGAGCGGATGCTGTTCGACGGCGCGTGCGTGCCGCAGCGCGGCCGGCTGGCGTACGACGACGCGCGCCCCGGCCTCGGAATCGAATTCAAGAGCAAGGACGCCGAATGCTTCAAGACCGTGTGAACCACCTGCTGCCCGAGCGCACCGGCGCGGCCGGCGAGCCGACGCTCGAAGCCGAGCTGCGCGCGACGATCGCCGGCGAGGTCCGCTTCGACGACGGCAGCCGCGCGCTGTACGCGACCGACGCGTCGAATTACCGGCAGGTGCCGATCGGCGTGGTGATCCCGAAATCGATCGACGACGTGATCACGACCGTCGCCGCCTGCCGGCGCCGAGGCGTTCCGGTGCTGCCGCGCGGCGGCGGCACCAGCCTGTGCGGCCAGTGCTGCAACGTCGCGGTCGTCATCGACTTCACGAAGTACCTGAACCGGATCGTCGAAATCGATCCGCAGCGGCGGATCGCGCGCGTGTTGCCGGGCGTGATCCTCGACGATCTGCGCGACGCCGCGAACGCGCACGGATTGACGTTCGCACCCGATCCGGCGACGCACAACCACTGCTCGCTCGGCGGCATGCTCGGCAACAACTCGTGCGGTCCGCACTCGGTGATGGCCGGCACCGCGTCGGACAACGTGGTCGCGCTCGACGTGCTGACGTACGACGGCGAACGGATGACGCTGTCGAAGCACGACGCCGACGCGGACGCGCTGCAGCGCGACGACGGCCCGAAGGCGCGGATCCTGCGCGAGCTGCGCGCGCTCGGCGAACGTTATGCGCCGCAGATCCGCGAGCGCTACCCCGACATCCCGCGGCGCGTGTCCGGCTACAACATCGATGCGCTGCTGCCCGAGCGCTTCGATCCGGCGCGCGCGCTGGTCGGCTCCGAAGGCACCTGCGTCGTGATCCTGGAAGCGACGGTGCGGCTCGTGCCGTGGCCGAACGCGCGCACGCTGCTGGTGCTCGGCTATCCCGACGTCTACGCCGCCGGCGACCACGTGCCGCAGATCATGAAGGCCGAGCCGATCGCGCTGGAAGGCATCGACGACCGGCTGGTCGACGACATGGACCGGCTCGGCATGCATCCGGAAAAACGCAAGCTGCTGCCCGAGGGCCGCGGCTGGCTGCTGGTCGAGTTCGGCGGCGACGATGCCGACGAGGCGAACGCGAAGGCGCGCGCGCTGATGCAGCGGCTCGAGGCGCAGGACGACGCGCCGACGATGACGCTGTGCTCCGATCCGGCGCAGCAGGCCGACGTGTGGAAGATCCGGGAATCCGGGCTGGGTGCGACCGCGCACGTGCCGAACGAGCCGGTCACGTGGGAAGGCTGGGAGGATTCGGCGGTGCCGCCCGAACGGCTCGGCGAATACCTGCGCGCGCTGCGCGCGCTGCTCGACCGCTACGGCTACGGCTGCGACCTGTACGGGCACTTCGGCCAGGGCTGCGTGCACACCCGCATCGATTTCGATCTGCAGACCGCGGAGGGCATCGCGAAGTTCCGGCGATTCATCGACGACGCGGCGCACCTGGTCGTGAACTTCGGCGGCTCGATCTCCGGCGAGCACGGCGACGGCCAGTCCAAGGCGTCGCTGCTGCCGATCATGTTCGGCAACGAGCTGATGCAGGCGTTTCGCGACTTCAAGCGGATCTGGGATCCGGGCAACAAGATGAACCCCGGCAAGGTGATCGACGCCTACGAACCCGACGAGAACCTGCGCCTCGGGCTCGACTATCGGCCGCAGGTGCTCGAGACGCGGCTGCACTACCTGCAGGACGGCGGCGATTTCGCTCACACGATGCTGCGCTGCGTCGGCGTCGGCGAGTGCCGCAAGAAGAGCGGCACGATGTGCCCGAGCTACATGGCCACCGGCGAGGAGAAACACTCGACGCGCGGCCGCGCGCGGATGCTGTGGGAGATGGTCAACGGCAATCGCCCGGACGGGGTGCTGCGGGACGGCTGGAAGGAGCACGCGGTCAAGGAAGCGCTCGATCTGTGCCTGTCGTGCAAAGGCTGCAAGACCGAATGCCCGGTGTCGGTCGACATGGCCGCGTACAAGGCCGAGTTCTTCTCGCACTATTACGAGGGCCGGCCGCGGCCGCTGGCGGCCTACGCGTTCGGCCTGATCGATCGCTGGGCGCAACTGGGGTCGGTCGCGCCGCAGCTGGCGAACCTGTTCACGCAGACCGAGCCGTTCGCCTCGATCGCCAAGGCGGTGATCGGCGTGGCGCCCGAGCGGCGGATCACGCGCTTCGCGCGCGAGCCGTTCACTCGATGGC
>DATLGW010000622.1:0-5880 GCA_035540315.1 Burkholderiaceae bacterium
AGCGGCGCCATCCATACGTGAACTGCGGCCGCGACGTCGACATCGCGGAATTCGCTGCGGTCGACGCCGCGCTGAACGATCGTCGCGAGCAGCGCCATGTTCGGGCGCACGACGGCGTCGTAGAAGAAGCGCGCGACCTCGGGAAAGTTGCCGGCCTCGGCGATGATCAGCTTCGCGATCCCGGCCAGCCGCGTCGAGCCGAACTGCGCCCACCACTCCTGGAAGAAGCGCTGCAGCAGCTCGGACGCCGGCGCATCCGAACGCTCGACATCGTCGCGGAAGCGCTCGATCAGCGGCACGATCGTCTCGGTGACGACCGCCCGGAACAGCTCCTCCTTGTTCGCGTAATACAGGTACAGCGTGCCCTTGGAGACGCCGGCGCGCGCGGCGACGTCGTCGAGCCGCGTCGCCGCATAGCCGCGTTCGACGAACAGCTCGAGCGCCGCATCGAGCAGCTCCGCGGGGCGGCTTTCCTTGCGCCGCTCCCAGCGCGGCGCGCGCTCGCCGGCGGGCGAGGCGGTCGGTTCAGTCATCGAAGGGTCTCGAGTGGGTCCGGTCGATAAGTAACTGACCGGTCAGTCAGGAGTGTAGGCGCAGCAGCCCCCGGTGTCAATGCCGTCGCTGCAGCCCGTTGCGGGGAGTCAGCGCATGTAACAGGCCGCTGGGAATCCGTCGCAGTGAACGTGTCCGACGGACGCTAACTGGCGCGGGCGGCGTCGATCTCTTCCTGGCACGCCATGCAGAACGGGGCGGCCGGATCCACCTGCAGCCGCTCGAGCGGAATCGGGCTGCCGCACTGGCAGCACACGCCGAACTCGCCGCCGGCAAGCCGTGCGAGCGCCGCCTCGAGCCGGCGCTGCTGTCGCAGCAGCATCTGCTTGCGCCCGGCGCTCAAGGCCTGCTGCTGAATCACGTCGATCCGCGACAGTCGCCCGATCCGCTGCGGGTCGGCCTCGACGTCGGGCGCCGATGCGCTCGTCGCCGACAGCGCCGTCCGAACGAGCTCCAACTCGTGCCGGATGCGCTCGCGAAACGATTCGAGCTGCGGCTGGTTCAGCATCGCGACCCCATAACCGTTCCGCGGTCACGCATCGTGACGCTCCTGTGGTTCGAACCTATTTCAGCAATGGCGTCGGGCGGTGTCAATTCGAGCCCGCGGCGCCGTCGGCACGGCCGGGTTCGGCGAAGAACGCGTCCAGCGCTGCAGCGCATTCGTCGGCGCGTTCCTCGGCGACGAAATGGCCGCAGTCGAGCGCGACCTCGCGCACGTCGTCGGCCCATCGCCGCCATGTCTGCAGCGGCGATTGCGACGACAGGTATTGCCGCGCCCAGATCAACAGCAGCGGACAGCCGATCCGACGTCCGGCGTCGCGATCGGCGCGGTCGTGCTCGACGTCGATGCCGGCGCCGGCCCGATAGTCGGCACAGGTGGCGGCGATCGTCGCCGGCTGCGCGAACGCCTGCCGATACCGTTCGATCGCGTCGGGCGCGAGCCGCGAGAAGTCTGCTGCCCAGCGGCGCAGCAGGTGCATCAGGTAGAAGTCGGGATCGTTGCCGATCAGCCGCTCCGGCAGCGGCGCCGGCTGCGCGAGGAAGTTCCAGTGGTAGCTGCGCATCGCGCCGCGATGCCCGAACCGCTCCCACATGTCGAGCGTCGGCACGATGTCTAGCACCGCCAGTCGCGCGACGTGCTGCGGGGAATCGAGCGCCATCCGGTACGCGACGCGCGCGCCGCGGTCGTGACCGGCGACGAAGAAGCGCCGGTGGCCGAGCCGTTGCATCAGCTCGACCATCATCGCGGCGATCGCGCGCTTGCTGTAGTTCTCCGGCGTCGGCTCGGGGCCGGCGCTGCGGCCGTAACCGGGCAGATCCGGCACCACCAGCGCGTAGCGCTGCGCAAGTGCCGGCGCGACCGCGTGCCATGCATGGTGCGTCTGCGGGTAGCCGTGAAGAAGCAGCAGCGGCGGCCCATTGCCGCGCTGCCGATAGAAGATCCGCGCGTCGCCGCGGTCGAACTCGGCGGCATCGAAATCGTCGAGTCGCATCGAAGACCCTCCTGCGCTACCATACGCTCGTCGCTAGGGGTCCTGCGGCGCGCCGTGCGCCGCGGGTGAGAGATACCCTTCGCACCTGATGCGGGTAATGCCGCCGAAGGGAAGCGGACGATGCCTGGCGATCGACAATTCTGCGAGGAGATCGCCATGAGCGCCAACCCCAAGTTCATCGCGGCCACGGCCAGCGTCGACGCCGCGGCCGTGCAGCCGCTGCCGAACTCGACGAAGATCCACGTGACCGGATCGCGCGCGGACCTGCGCGTGCCGATGCGCGAGGTGCGCCAGTCCGACACGAACGCGGCCACCGGCGTCGAGCCGAATCCGCCGGTGTACGTGTACGACACCAGCGGCCCGTACACCGATCCGCAGGCGGCGATCGACATCCGGCGCGGGCTGCCGGCGCTGCGCGGCGTCTGGATCGACGAGCGCGGCGACACCGAGCTGCTCGCCGGACCCAGCTCGGGCTACGGCCGTGAACGGCTCGCCGACCCGAAGCTCGCCGAGCTGCGCTTCGAGCTCGCGCGCGCGCCGCGCCGCGCGAAGGCGGGCGCCGCGGTCACGCAGATGCACTATGCGCGCCGCGGCATCGTCACGCCCGAGATGGAGTTCGTCGCGATCCGCGAGAACCTGCGCCGCGCGCACTACGTCGAGTCGCTGCGTGCGGCCGGCCCGACCGGCGAGCGGATGGCGGAGCTGCTGACGCGGCAGCACCGCGGCGAGTCGTTCGGCGCGTCGATCCCCGCCGAAATCACGCCCGAGTTCGTGCGCAGCGAGGTCGCGCGCGGTCGCGCGATCATTCCGGCGAACGTCAACCACCCCGAGACCGAGCCGATGGCGATCGGCCGCAACTTCCTCGTGAAGGTCAACGCGAACATCGGCAACTCGGCCGTGACGAGCTCGATCGGCGAGGAGGTCGAGAAGATGACGTGGGCGATCCGCTGGGGCGCCGACACGGTGATGGACCTGTCGACCGGCCGGCACATCCACGAGACCCGCGAGTGGATCATCCGCAACAGCCCGGTGCCGATCGGCACGGTGCCGATCTACCAGGCGCTCGAGAAGGTCGACGGCCGCGCCGAGGAGCTGACCTGGGAGATCTATCGCGACACGCTGATCGAGCAGGCCGAGCAGGGCGTCGACTACTTCACGATCCATGCCGGCGTGCGGCTGCCGTTCATTCCGCTGACCGCGAAGCGGATGACCGGCATCGTGTCGCGCGGCGGTTCGATCATGGCGAAGTGGTGCCTCGCGCATCATCGCGACAGCTTCCTGTACGAGCGCTTCGAGGAGATCTGCGAGATCATGCGCGCGTACGACGTCGCGTTCTCGCTCGGCGACGGCCTTCGTCCCGGGTCGATCTACGACGCGAACGACGACGCGCAGCTCGCCGAGCTGCGCACGCTCGGCGAGCTTACGCAGATCGCGTGGCGCCACGACGTGCAGGTGATGATCGAGGGGCCGGGCCACGTGCCGATGCAGCTGATCAAGGAGAACATGGACCTGCAGCTGGCCGCGTGCGACGAGGCGCCGTTCTACACGCTGGGGCCATTGACGACCGACATCGCCCCCGGCTACGACCACATCACCAGCGCGATCGGCGCCGCGCAGATCGGCTGGTACGGCACCGCGATGCTGTGCTACGTGACGCCCAAGGAGCACCTGGGGCTGCCGAACAAGAAGGACGTCAAGGACGGCATCATCGCGTACAAGATCGCCGCGCACGCCGCCGACCTCGCGAAGGGCCATCCGGGCGCGCAGATCCGGGACAACGCGCTGTCGAAGGCGCGCTTCGAGTTCCGCTGGGCCGACCAGTTCAACCTCGGGCTCGATCCGGACACCGCGCGCGATTTCCACGACGAGACGCTGCCGAAGGACTCGATGAAGAGCGCGCACTTCTGCTCGATGTGCGGGCCGCACTTCTGCTCGATGAAGATCACGCAGGACGTGCGCGACTATGCGCAGCGTCACGGCGTATCGGACGAGGACGCGCTGCGGCTGGGCATGCAGCGCAAGGCCGACGAGTTCCGGCGCGCCGGCGGCGAGATCTACCAGCGCAAGTGACGTGATCCTGCGACGGCTCGGCTGGGGCGCCGTCCTCGTTGCGGCGCTCGCTGCGCTCGGCTGGTGGGGCTGGCAGTCGTGGGGCGGCCGCAGCGCGCCGCCGCAGTACCGCACGCTCGCCGTCGATCGCGGCCCGCTGGTCGCGACCGTCGCCGCATCCGGCACGCTGGCGCCGACGGTGCTGGTGCAGGTCGGCTCGCAGGTGTCCGGACAGCTGCGCGAGGTGCTCGCCGACTTCAACGACGAGGTCCGGGCCGGGCAGGTGATCGCGCGGCTCGATCCGGAATCGTTCGAGTACCGGGTTCGGCAGGCGCAATCGGATGTCGAAGCCGCGCGGGCGCAGGTCGGCGTGCAGCAGGCCACCGTCGTCGCGCGCCGCGCAGAGGAAGCGCGCGCGCAGGTGAACCTCGCCGAGGCCGTGCGGGACCTCGAGCGCAAGCGCTCGCTGGTCGAGAAGAACTTCATCGCGCCGGCCGAGCGCGAGCGGGCCGACGCGCTGGTGCGAACGACGCAGCAGGAACTGGCGAGCGCCAGAGCGCAGGTCGCGCTGGCCGAGGCGCAGGTGCGAAGCGCCGAAGCGATCGTGCGCCAGCGCGACGCGCAACTCGCGTCGAGCCGCGTCGACCTGGATCGCACGGTGATCCGAGCGCCGGTCGACGGCGTCGTGATCAAGCGCTCGGTGCAGCCTGGCCAGACGGTTGCCGCCAGCCTGCAGGCGCCCGAGCTGTTCGTGATCGCGCAGAACCTGCGCGACATGCAGGTCGAAGTGTCGGTCGACGAGGCCGAGGTCAGCCGGGTGCAGGTCGGCCAGCGCGCGACGTTCACCGTCGACGCGTTTCCCGGCCGAACGTTCGCAGGCAAGGTCGAGCAGATCCGCAAGGCCGCGACCAACGTGCAGAACGTGATCACCTATGTCGCGATCGTGTCGGCGAACAACGACACGCTCGCGCTGCTGCCCGGAATGACCGCGAACGTGCGGATCGAGACCGACCGCCGCGGCGACGTGCTGAAGGTGCCGAATGCGGCGCTTCGGTTCCGGCCGGTCGGCGTCACCGACGACGGCGCGGGCCGCGCGGGCACGGCCGGCGCGGCCCCGGCCGTCGCAGGCGGCGCGTGGAACGGCGCCGGCGCTTCCGCCGCGGGCAGCGCGCGCGGCGCCGGATCCGGCAGCGCCGCAGCGGGCGGCGGGCCGGGCGGCGGCCAGCTCGCGGCGTTTCGCGAGCGGCTCGAGCGCGAGCTCGCGCTGACCGAGTCGCAGCGCGGCCAGCTCGATGCGATCTTCGCGCAGTCGCGCGAGCGCTTCGCTGCGCTGCGCGCCGCGCCCGAGGGCGAGCGCGCGCGGCTGGCGGAGCGCAACCGGGCCGAGCTGCGGGCACGGATTGCCGACATCCTCGACGATTCGCAGAAGCGGCGTTACGCCGAGCTGCTGGCCGAATCGTGGTCGCGCACGGTCGCCCGCGGCCGCGTCTGGCGCGTCGGCACCGACGGCGCGCCGGTCGCGGTCGAGCTGCGGCTCGGGCTGACCGACGGCGTCGCGACCGAAGTGATTGCGGTTGCCGCGGGCGAGCTGCGCGAGGGCGACCCGGTGATCATCGGTACCGCAGCCGGCGGCGCGCGGGCGGCACCGGCACGCACGGCGCCGCGGCTGCCGTTCTAGCCGGGCGCCGATGCTGCCGCCCGCCGCACCGATCGGCCCGGTCGCGCCAGCGGCCGGAGGCGCTCGCCGCGTGCAGCCGCTGATCCGCACGGAGCGGCTGAGCAAGAC
>DATLGW010000623.1:0-4723 GCA_035540315.1 Burkholderiaceae bacterium
GGCGATGGCCGCGCGCGGCGCGGAAGTGCCGATCCCGAGCGACGTGGTGGTGGCCAAGCGCTTCGCTGCCGATGCGCCGGCGACGGTGAAGGACGCCAAGGACGTCGCCGCCGACGACCTGATCCTCGACATCGGCCCGCAGACCGCGCAGCGGCTTGCGCAGATGTGCGAACGCGCCGGCACGATCGTCTGGAACGGCCCGGTCGGGGTGTTCGAGTTCGACGCGTTCGCGAACGGTACCGCGACGCTTGCGCGGGCGATTGCCGACTCCGACGCATTCTCGCTTGCCGGCGGCGGCGATACGCTGGCTGCGATCGCGAAGTTCGGAGTGGGATCGCGGATCGGCTACATCTCGACCGGCGGCGGCGCATTCCTCGAATTCCTCGAGGGCAAACCGCTGCCGGCGGTCGAGGCGCTGCAGGCGCGCGCCGACGGCTGAAGCGCCCGCCGCCGCCGGGGCGGCGCGGCGCAAATTGCAGCCGGCGAAAGCCGGACGCGGATCACAGCACTCTGGAGAACTTGCCCCGCTGCAGCGTGTCGCGCAGGTAGCGGTCGAACACCATCGCGATCGGCCGCAGGAAGAAGCGGCCCTGATCGGTCACGCGGATCGAATCGTCGTCGATCACCACCAGTCCCAGCGCCTGCATCTCCTTCAGCCGCCCGATCTCGTCGTGCAGCAGCAGCCGCGGCTCGATGAGGAAGCTCGCGTGCAGCGCATCGAACGACACTTCGCCATGGCACATGATGGCCATGATCACGGCCCTGCGGATCATGTCGTCGCGGCTGAGCTCGCAGCCGCGCGCGACCGGCAGCGTCCCGGCGTCGATGTTGTCGCGCCAGTCGTCGATCCCGCGGTGGTTCTGCGAGTAACACGCTCCGATGCGGCCGATCGCCGACACGCCCAGCCCGACGATGTCGGCGTCCGGGTGTGTCGTGTAGCCCATGAAATTGCGGTTCAGCACCCCGCGGCGCTGCGCGATCGCCAGCGCGTCGGTCGGCAGCGCGAAGTGATCGAGGCCGATGTACCGGTAACCGGACTCGGTCAGCGTCGACACTGCCAGCCGCATCATTCCGACCTTGTCCGAAGCTGCGGGCAACTCGCTCGGATCGATGCGCCGCTGCGGCTTGAAGCGCTCGGGAAGGTGCGCATACCCGTACAGCGCGATCCGGTCCGGGCGCAGCTCGACCAGCGTCCGCAGCGTCCGAGCGAAGCTGGCCATCGTCTGCCGCGGCAAGCCGTAGATCAGATCGACGTTCACCGAAGCGATGCCGACTTCCCGCGCGACGCGCGTGAGCTCGAACACGGTCTCGGTCGGCTGAACGCGGTGCACCGCCCGCTGCACCTGCGGATCGAAGTCCTGCACTCCGAAGCTGACGCGATCGAAACCCATCGCCGCGAGCCGTCGCAACCGCTGCGGGTCGACGCTGCGCGGATCGATCTCGATCGAACGTTCCGCCTGCGGCGTCGGCGCGAACGCCTGGTCGACTGCCGCCAGCAGCGCCGCGAGCGAATCGTCGTCGACGAACGTCGGCGTGCCTCCGCCCAGGTGAAGGTGCCCGTAGGGCTCTCGGCGGCCCAGCCGGTCGCGGTACAGCGAGATCTCGCGCCGCAGCGTCTGGACATAGGACAGCGCCCTGGAGCGGTCCCGGGTCACGATCTTGTTGCAAGCGCAGTAATAGCAGACCGACGCGCAGAACGGGATGTGCGCGTAGATCGACAGCGGCGGCGACCACGGCGAATTCGCGCGCTGGGCGAGCCAGTGATCGAGCGAGGCGGCGTCGAATGCCTCAACGAAACGGTCGGCCGTCGGGTACGACGTGTAGCGCGGACCGGCGACGTCGAATCGCGCGATCAGCTCCGGCCTGGGTTCTGCGACGGAGATCATCATCAGGCACTATCGCTTCGAACCGCCGGCTGCGATTTGATGGCGATCAAGGCGCGGGTAGAATCGGAGCGCCGAGTCGCTCCGCCAAACCCGAAAGCGCGAGTCCAGCGTGTCGATACCTTCGATGCCATCGCCCCGTTCGCAGAACCTGTCGCACGTGATCGCGTGCGTGGACTGCGGCTTGCGCGAGTTGTGCCTGGTCGAGGGCATGACTGCGGCGGAAATCGACCGTCTGTCCGACATGGTGTCGACGCGGCGTCGCGTGCGTCGCGGCGAGCCGCTGTTTCGCGCCGGCGACCGGTTCGACGCGGTGTATCCGATCCGGCTCGGCTTTTTCAAGACCCGAGTGACCACGGCCGACGGGCGCGAGCACGTGACCGGATTTCCGATGGCTGGTGACGTGCTCGGGCTCGATGCGATCGGCAGCGGCACCTTCCAGGGCGATGCGCTGGCGCTCGAGGATGCCGAAGTGTGCGTGGTGCCGTTCGATCGGCTCGAGTCGCTGACCCGGGAGTTCGCCCCGCTGCAGCAGCAACTGCACCGGGTGATGAGCCGCGAGATCGTCCGAGATCGGGGCATGATGCTGCTGCTCGGAACGTTGCGCGCCGAGCAGCGCGTCGCGAGCTTCCTGCTGAACCTGTCGCGGCGCTCCGCGCAGCGCGGCTTCTCCGGGCGCGAATTCGTGCTGCGGATGACCCGCGAGGAGATCGGCAGCTTCCTGGGCCTGAAGCTGGAGACGGTCAGCCGCGCACTGTCGAAGCTGCAGGAGGACGCGACGATCCGCGTCGCGCAGCGCAAGCTGACGATCCTCGACGAGCCGAGGCTGCGCGAGGCAGCCGGAGCGAGTTGCTCGGCGATCTGACGAACCGGACCTCGAGGTCGCGCCTGCGACGCCAAGGACCATCTTCCCTAACTGCAGAATGGGTGCGGCAGCCCGAGCGCGATCGCGATCAGCGCGGCGAGCGCCATCGCGGCCAGCATTGCGCCGGCGACACGCACTCCGAACGCCTCGGCGCGGCCGGTGCCGGCCGCGTTCGCGACGGCGCTGCCGCCGCAGAACGCCACCCGCGACAGCAGCCAGCGGGCTGCGAGCAGGTTCACTGCGGTGCCGGCGCCGAAAGCCAGCATCGCCAGCGCGCCGCGCACCGGTTCGCTCGCGAGCGCGGCCAGCGCGAGCGCCGAGTACAGCAGCCCGCACGGGAGCAGCGCCCAGGCAAACCCGGCCCCCAGCGGCAGCGCGCGCGCGATCCGGCGTTGCAGCGGCCGGCTCGCGGTCCACACGCGCGCGCCGAGCGCATCGATCCACAACGGCTGTCGCCCCAGCCACAGCAGCGCGAGCCCCAGCGCGAGCAGGCTCGCGTTGCCGATCGTCCACAGCGGCTTGAACGCGGGCAGCGTGAACGCGGCCCAGCGCAGCAGCGATGAACCGCCTGCGACCAGGGCGCCGAGCGCCGCATAGCCGGCCAGCCGCGCGAGCTGGAACGACAGTTGCGCGCGCAGCGCAGCGGCCGAGCCGCCGTGCGGTGCGCCGATCGCCGCGTGCTGCAGCGCCCCGCACATCGCAATGCAGTGCAGGCCGCCGAGCAGCCCCAGCGACGCGGCCGCGGCGAGCAGCGCGTACAGGCTCACCGGCGCAGCGCAGTCGGCGCGGACATCGTGCGCCCCCGCGTGCTCAGTGCGGCCGCGTCGCGCCCGGCGGCGCGGTATCGGCGCCTTTGATCTGCGTCGGCGTGCGCGCAAGCGACCACACGACCAGCCCGCAGGCGCTGGTCACGAGCCAGAATGCAAAGAACGCGAGCGAGTAGACCAGCTGACGGTCGATCGGTGCGCCGAGTCCGATCAGCTGCAGGTCGTGCGGATCGAATGCGGCGAACACGATCAGCTCGAGCACCGCCGCGGCGATGAACCCAGGCCACACGATGACCGACCATTCGCGCCATCCTCGCGGCATCGCATCCTCCGATCGGGCGCGGCGGCGGCTCACCGCGGCTCGGGCACGCGCACGCGCGCCCCCGGCCGCAGCGACACGCTGCGCGACGACAGCCGCCAGTCGTCGGCTTCGATCGACAGGTGCCAGCGCTCGCCCGCGATCGACGGCATTGCGCCGCGATAGCTGCCGTCGGCGCTGCGGGCCAGCACCAGCCTGACGTCGAGCTCGCTGCGCACCGGATGCGTGAGCGTCACCCGAAGCGACGAAGGCGCCAGTGCGGTCGGCCCTTTCAGCGTCACGGCGAGCTCGCCGCGCGCGAGGTCGACTTCGGCCGCCAGCGAGCGCTGGGCGGCGCGCTCCTCGCGCTCGAGAATGCGGTTCACCGTCAGGCCCCGCTTGTAGTAGTCGGCGGCGACGTTGCTGTCGGCGCGCTGCGCGGCGATCCAGAACGTGACGATGCCCGCGACGATCGTCAGCGCCGGAATTCCGACGATCAGCCACACGAGCGGCTCGCTGCGTGCGGTCGACGCGGGTGGGGCAGGGCTGGCCATCGGGCAGATGCTCCTGTGGCGCGCAGGCGCTAGCGCGGAATGATGAATGCGGCCGCTTCGGTGCGCGAGATCGATTCCGAGTCGACGGCTTCGATCGTGAAGCGGATCCTGTTCGAGCCGGCCGGTCCGGCCTGCGGCGGCGCCTGCACCCGCACCGCGACTGCGCGGTTCGATGCCGGCTCGACGTCGAACTCGGCCGGGCCGGCGATCGTCAGTCCCGGCAGGCCTTCGACCGTCACGCGGTAGCGGTGCGGTCGTTCCTGCGCGTTCATCAAGTGCAGCCGGAACGTGTTCTCGATGCGCCCGTCCTCGACGATTCGCGCCAGCGCCGCGCGGTCGCGGATCACGTCGACCTT
>DATLGW010000624.1:0-2131 GCA_035540315.1 Burkholderiaceae bacterium
GCGCCCGCCGTGATGGCACACGCAGACGATCGGCCGCGACCGATCGTCTGCGTGTGCCATCACGGCGGGCGCAGCGCGCACGCGGCGGCGTTCCTGCAGCACCACGGTTTTTCGCCGGTCTACAACCTCGTCGGCGGCATCGACGCATGGGCGCTGCAGGTCGATGCCGACTGCCCGAGGTACTGAGCGCATCCGCGCCGGGCGGCGGCCGCAGGCCGCGGCGGCCGATTGGAACACTTCGAGCGGAGGTCCGATGACGATTCGCCTATGGTGCAGCCTGCTCGCCGCGACGCTGTGGGTCGCGCCGCTGTCGGCCCAGACGCTGGACCTGGTCGAGGCGTACCAGGCCGCGCTCGCGAACGACGCGCAGGTCGCTGCAGCCCGCGCGCAGCTCGAGGCCACGCGCGAGCGGATACCGCAAGCGCGCGCGCTGCAGCTGCCGGCCGCCAGCGCGTCGGCCGCCGCGTCGCGCCAGCACGTCGACACCGACGTGGCGCCGTCGCGCGACTTCTCGCCGCTGTCGTTCGGCGTGAGCCTGTCGTACCCGCTGTACCGGCCGGTCAACGCCGTGACGCTGCAGCAGAGCCGGTTGCAGGTCGGGATCGCCGAGCTGCAGTACGCGCAGGCCGAGCAGGACCTGGCGGTGCGGGTCGCGCAGGCGTATTTCAACGTGCTGGCCGCGCTCGATACGCTCGACACCGTGCTGACGCAGGGGCGCGCGATCGCCGAGCAGTTCGAGGCGGCGAAGCGCCAGTTCGAGGTCGGCACCGCGACGATCACCGATCAGCAGGAGGCCCAGGCGCGGCTGGATCTGGTGCGCGCGCAGGAAGTCGGCGCGCGCAACGAGCTGGCGGTCCGCCGCGCGGCGCTCGAGCAGCTGGTCGGCCAGCCGGTCAACCGGCTCGCCAGCCTGCGGCCCGGGCTGGCGCTGACGCCGCCGCAGCCGGTCGACGAGGACGCATGGACGTCGACTGCGCGCCAGCGCAGCTATCCGGTGCGCCAGGCCGAGCTCGCGACCGAGGTGTCGCGCCAGGAGATCCAGCGCGCGCGGCTGGGCAACTATCCGACCGTCGACCTGGTCACCAGCGTGCAGCGTGCGCACAGCGGCACGCTCGCCACCGTCGGCGTGCGCTCGACCAGCACTGCGGTCGGCGTGCAACTGTCGGTTCCGCTGTACACCGGCGGCGCGATCGAATCGCGGGTGCGCGAGGCGATCGCGCTGGAGAACCGCGCGCACCACGACCTGACGACCGCACGCCGCGCGGCCGAGCAGACCGCACGGCAGGCGTTCCTGGGCGTCAACAGCGGGCTGCAGCAGGTGCGCGCGCTCGAGGCCGCCGAGCGCTCGAGCCAGCTCGCGCTCGAGTCGAACCTGCTGGGCTATCAGGTCGGCGTGCGGATCAACATCGACGTGCTCAATGCGCAGCAACAGCTGTTCACGACCCGGCGAGACCTCGCGCGGGCGCGCTACGACGTGCTGATCAACAGCCTGGTGCTCAAGGCCGCCGCCGGCGATCTCGGGCCGCAGGACCTGACGTCGATCAACGCGCTGCTGACCGCGCTGTAGCGGATCACGCGGCCGCCGGCGACTGCCCGAGCGCGCGATCCAGCAGCGGCGCGAGCGCCGCGACCGTGCGCTCGGTCGCGCCGCGGTGCCGCTGCGCGAACGCCAGGCCTGCCTGCGACATCGCCTGCCGCCGCGGGGAATCGACCGCGATCGCAAGCGCCGCCGACACCGCGGCCGCCGCGTCGTCGACGCCGACCGCGGCGCCCTCGCCGATCGCCGCGCGCGCGGCGTCGGCGAAGTTGAACCGGCTCGGCCCGATGACGACGGGACAGCCGCTCGCGCACGCCTCGATCAGGTTCTGCGAGCCGAACGGCCGCAGCGATCCGCCGATGATCGCGACATCGGCGAACGCATACCACGCGAACAGCTCGCCCATCGAATCGCCGAGCAGCACGCCGCAATCGCGCAACTCGCGCGACGCGTCGTCGAGCGCGCTGCGGCGCGCGAACGCGACCAGCCGCGCATCGAGCAGCGCCGCGACCTCGTCGAAGCGTTGCGGATGCCTTGGAACGATCGCCAGCAGCGCATCGCGCGCGGCCGGTTGCCGCAGCCACGCGTCGAGCA
>DATLGW010000625.1:0-6316 GCA_035540315.1 Burkholderiaceae bacterium
GGTCGAGCACGCGGATGCGCTGCTGTTCGCCGCGCGCCGGCTGCTGGCGCAGCTGTGCGGCTGGTTGGCGGGACGCCAGGCCGCGGTGCGGCTGCTGCACTGGAGCGCCGAGCATGATCGCGACCGCCGCGGCCGAGCGCCGACGCGGTTCGAGTTGCGCCTGAGCGACCCGACCCGCGACCTCGATCGATTGTGCGCTGCATTGCGCGAGCGGCTCGCTGCGGTGCGGCTGCCGGCACCGGCCCACACGCTGCGACTCGAGTGCCCGCAGGTCGCAAGCCTCGCGAGCGCCAGCGGTTCGCTGTTCCCCGCGTCCCGCAGCGACAGCGAGAACCTGGCGCGGCTCGTCGAGCGGCTGCAGGCCCGACTCGGCCGCGAGCAGGTGCAGCGGTTGCTGCTCGCGGCCGACCATCGGCCCGAGGCCGCTTACCGGATCGACGTCGTCGACGATCTGGCTGCGCTGCGCAGCCGAACGGCTGCGAAGACGCAGCGCTCGGCGCCGGCCGCAGCCGAGTCGCTGCGCGTGCCGCGACCCTTGTGGTTGCTGCACGAGCCGATCGCGCTGGCCGAACGCGACCAGCGCCCGTGGTGGCGTGGACCGCTGCGGCTGCTGACGCCGCCGGAACGCATCGAAAGCGGCTGGTGGGACGACCGCCTGGTGCAACGCGACTACTTCATTGCCGAGAACGACCAGGCGGAATGGTTCTGGATCTACCGGGTACGCCACGCCGGCGCGGGCAGCGGCTGGTATCTGCAGGGGTTCTTCGGCTGATGCTCTGGCAGTCGCACGGTCGACCGCAGGCGCAATTTCCTCGACAATTCCGCGAGTCGACAACCGCCCGAGGTGCCCATGACCCGCTACGTGCTTGCGCTCGATCAGGGAACGACGTCGTCGCGCTCGATCCTGTTCGACCGGCACGGGCGCGCGGTGTCGATCGCGCAGCGCGAGTTCGAACAGCATTTTCCGCAGCCCGGCTGGGTCGAGCACGACGCGGTCGAGATCTGGCGCTCGCAGCGCGCGACGATCGACGAAGCGATCGCGAAAGCCGGCGCGCGCGCCGACGACATCGCGGCGATCGGCATCACGAACCAGCGCGAGACGACGCTGCTGTGGGATCGCGCTACCGGAGAGCCGATCGCGCCGGCGATCGTCTGGCAGGACCGGCGCACGGCGGCGATGTGCGCGCAGCTGAAGGCCGATGGCGTCGAGCCGATCGTGCGCAGCCGTACCGGCCTGGTCATCGACCCGTATTTCTCGGCCACGAAGATCCGCTGGCTGCTCGATCACGTCGACGGCGCCCGTGCGCGCGCCGAGCGCGGCGAGCTCGCGTTCGGCACGATCGACAGCTGGCTGATCTGGCAGCTGACCCACGGCCGGCTGCACTTGACCGACTGCACGAACGCCAGCCGCACGATGCTGTACGACCTGCACCGGCGCGACTGGGACGACGAGCTGCTGCGGATCTTCGGCATTCCGCGCTCGCTGCTGCCGCGGATCGGCCCGTCGTCGGGCGTGCTGGCGCAGGTCGACGTCGGCGGGCGCACGCTGCCGCTCGCGGGGATCGCGGGCGATCAGCAGGCGGCCCTGTTCGGCCAGGCCTGCTTCGAGCCGGGCATGGCGAAAAACACCTATGGCACCGGCTGCTTCCTGCTGATGAACACCGGCGCGTCGCCTCAGCCGTCGGCCAGCGGCCTGGTGACGACCGCGGCCTGGCAGCTCGCCGACGGCACGTTCGCCTATGCGCTCGAGGGCAGCGTGTTCGTCGCCGGCGCCGTCGTGCAATGGCTGCGCGACGGGCTCGGATTGATCGCGAGCTCGGCCGAGGTCGAAGCGCTCGCCGCATCGGTGCCCGATACCGGCGGCGTTTTCGTCGTGCCTGCGTTCACCGGACTGGGTGCGCCGTATTGGGACCCGGACGCCCGCGGCGCGATCGTCGGTCTGACCCGCGGCAGCGGTCGCGCGCACCTGGCGCGCGCAGCGCTGGAGTCGATCGCGTTCCAGAGCGCCGAGCTGCTCGAGGCGATGCAGCGTGACGCCGCCAAGCCGCTGACGCAGCTGCGCGTCGACGGCGGCGCATCGGCAAACGATCTGCTGATGCAATTCCAGGCCGACCTGCTCGGGGTGTCCGTCGTGCGGCCGCGTGTGGCCGAAACGACGGCGCTGGGCGCCGCGTACCTGGCCGGCCTTGCGGTCGGCTTCTGGAGCGGTCCCGACGACGTGGCCGGGAACTGGCAGGTCGATCGCCGCTTCGAGCCGCAGATGGATCGGTCCCAGGCGGCAGCCCTGCTCGGTGCATGGCGCGACGCCGTGTCCCGGACCCGCAGCCGCATTTGAACCAGACCGCATCGCCCGATCCCGCGTCGATGCAGCGGCATCGTGCGGTCGACACGACGGCAGCCACCGTGATGGTGGTGCTGTGCGCGCTGTGGGGTCTGGGCCAGATCGCGATCAAGGTCGGCGTCGAAGGCATCTCGCCGATCTTTCAGGCCGGGCTGCGTTCGGCGGGCGCTGCGGTGATCGTGCTGGCGTGGATGGCGGCGCGCGGGATCCGGCCGTGGCCGGCCGTGGAAATGATCCTGCCCGGCATCGCGATCGGCGTGCTGTTCGCGATCGAGTTCATCTGCTTCTACCAAGGCCTGACGCTGACGACGGCATCGCGCGCGACGGTGCTGATCTATACGGCGCCGTTCTTCGTCGCGATCGGCGGGCACTTCCTGTTCAACGACCCGCTGTCGCGCCGCAAGGCGCTGGGTCTGGTGCTCGCATTCGCCGGTGTCGCGTTCGCGATGGCCGATCATGCGCGCGGCACGCCGGCCGAGGTGTCGTGGATCGGCGACCTGCTGTGCGTCGCAGCGGGCCTGTTCTGGGGACTGACGACGGTGCTGATCAAGTCGAGCGCGCTGCGCGCCGAGCAGGCCGAGCGCGCGCTGCTGTATCAGCTCGTGGTCTCCGCGATCGTCATGCTGGCGCTGGCGCCGCTGCTGGGCGAAGCCGGATTCACCGACCCGACGCCGTTGGTGTGGATGGCGCTCGCCTATCAGATCCTGGTGGTCGCATCCTTCAGCTACCTCGGTTGGTTCATGCTGATCCGCAATTACTCGCCGTCGCAGCTGTCGGCATTCACGTTCCTGACCCCGGTGTTCGGCGTCGCGTTCGCTGCCGTGCTGCTGCGCGAGCCGGTCGGCGCATCGCTGCTCGCCGCGCTGGCGCTGATCGCCGGCGGCATCTGGCTGGTCAATCGCCCCTGAGCATCACTCGGCCCGGACACGATCGACCGCATCGGTGATCACCGCGTCCACGCCCCAATCGCGCAGCAGCCGGACCCGTTCCGGTTCGTTGACGGTGTACGTCAGCACCCGGTAGCCCGCCCGGTGCACCTGGTCGACGAGTTCGGCGCTCAGCGCATCGTGCCGGACGTCGATCGCAACGCACTGCAGGCGCTCCAGCCGCGCCTGCCAGTCGTTCGGCACCGCGTCGCACAGCAGCGCGCGCGGCAGCTGCGGCAGCGTTCTGAGCGCTGCCTCGAGCGCCGCCTCGGAGAACGACGACAGCAGCGGCGGAGCCGGCGCGCGCTGCCACAGCCAAGCCGCTTCGGCGGCGACGACCGCGCCCGTCTCGGCGTCGCGCCCGGGACCCGGCTTGATCTCGATGTTCGCCGCCAGTCCCCGTGCGAGCAGATAGCGCGCGACGTTTCGCAACGTCGGCACCGGCTCGCCGGCATATTCGGCGCTGTGCCACGAACCGGCGTCGAGCCGCGCGATCTCCGCATACGCACGCGTGCCCGCGATGCCGCTGCCGTCGGTGGTCCGGTCCAGCGTCGGGTCGTGCAGCAGCATCGGCACGGCGTCTCCGCTCAGCTGCACGTCGAACTCGAACATCCTGTAGCCGTGCGCGGCGCCCAGCCGCACGGCCGCCAGCGTGTTCTCCGGCGCCAGCTTGCCGGCGCCCCGGTGCGCGATCATCTTCGGATAGGGCCATGCAGCGGCACGTGCGGTGCTGCTCGAACGGGTTCGGCTCATCGGCTGTCCTGCCTGCTGGATTCGTTCAACGCTGCGGCGACGGATTCGGCGAGCGCCAACGACGCCGTCAGTCCCGGCGACTCGATGCCGAACAGGTTCACCAGCCCCGGGACGCCATGCTGCGCCGGCCCCTGCACGATGAAGTCGCCTGCAGCCTCGCCGGGGCCGACGACCTTCGGCCGCACGCCGGTGTAACCTGGCTGCAGCGCGTCATCGCGAAGCGCCGGATAGTAGCGACGGATCGCGACGTAGAACTTGTGCTGCAGACCGGCATCGAACGAATAGTCGGGCGCGGCGGGCCAGCCAGAGACATCGGGACCGAACTTGCACTGGCCGCCCAGGTCGAGCGTCACGTGGATGCCCAGCCCCGCTTGATCCGGCATCGGATACACCAGGTGCGAGAACGGAGAACGGCCGACGAGCGTGAAGTAGTGGCCCTTCGCATACCGGGCCGGCGGCACGCGCTCGATCGGGAAACCGCGAAACGATCGCGCCACTTGCTGCGCACTCAAGCCGGCGCTGTTGACGACGGCCCGGCACCTAAGCGCCAGCGGCTCGCCGTCCTGCGCATCGCCGGCGCCCGCGGCATGCAGCACGATGCCATCGGTGCCGACCTCTCCGCCGACGACGCGGGTGCGGGTCACCAGCGTTGCGCCCGCCGCCTGCGCGTCGCCGAGCAGCGCGAGCATCAGCGCATGGCTGTCGACGATGCCGGTCGACTCGGAGAACAGGCCCGCGACCGCTCGAACCGCGGGCTCGAGCCGACTCACCTCGTCCGCGTCCAGCGGCTGCAGCGCCACGCCGTTCGCCTGCGCGCTGCGGGCGCAGGCCGCCAGCTGCGGCAACTCGTGCTCGTCGCAGGCAATCAACAGCTTGCCGATCCGGCGATGCGGCACGCCGCGCTCGGCGCAGTAGCGGTACAGCAGCGCCTTGCCCGCCACGCAGGCCCTCGCCTTCAGCGATCCCGGCGGATAGTAGATGCCGGCATGAATCACTTCGGAGTTGCGCGACGACGTCTGCGTGCCGAAGCTTTCCTCGGCCTCGAGGATCAGCACTTCGCGGCCGGCGAACGCGAGCTGGCGCGCAACCGCCAGTCCGACGACGCCGGCGCCGATGACGACGGTGTCGACCGATTCCATGACCGGCGCAACGGTAGCAGAACCGGCCGGCGACGAGAAATCGCCGAGAGCAACGGCCGCGGCGGGTGACCGAGACTCCGACGAAGCGGACGCTACTGCGGTCCGGAGGCGACGCCTTGCGCCGGGAACTGCAGGTCGTAGACGTTCGGGCCGCTCTGAACCAGTGTCGCGCCGGCGGCCGAGCCCGTCACGATCAGATGCGACGACGGCTCGGCGGCAGATGTCCACGCGCCGCCGCGCCCGACGTACAGCTGCTGCGCGAGCTTGCGCAGGTGGTCGCGAACGACCTGGTTCTTCGGGTCGAGCCGGAACGCGCGCCGGAACGCCGCATCGGCGTCGGCCGGACGTTTCGCCTTCGCCAATGCGATGCCGAGGTTCGCATGCAGATGCGCATGCTGCGGCGCCAGCTCGACCGCACGCTCGAACGCCCGCAGCGCCTCCGCGGTGCGTCCTTGCAGATCCAGCGCCACTCCCAAACCGTTGAGCGCGTCGACATCGCGCGGATTCGCGGCCAGCGCAGTCCGCAAATGTTCGATCGCCTGATCGTAGCGACCGGCGAGGATCGCGGCGCGACCCTCGTCGTAGGGCGATGCCGCCGCCCGGACCGGCGAGCTCATCCGCAGCGACGGCTCGACCCGAAGCGCCGACTCTGCACCGGGCGTCACGGCAGTCGGTGCCGCCGCGCCCGCAACGCCAGCCGTCGCAGGCGAGATCGGAGCGCCCGAAGCGGCGGACGCCTGCACGGGTGCAGCCGGGGCGCCGGTACCCGAGCCGGCGGCGATCGCTGCGGCCGGCTGCGAGGCCGTCGCGTCAGCGGCTTGCGTCTGCGGATCGAAGTGGGCGCACCCGCCGATCGCGCCGGCGAGCGCGACCACGAGCCAGTTGATTCCAGAACACGGCTTCATGCTTCGTTCTCCATCGGAGCGTCAACGCCCCGTCATCAGCGGGAACAGGATTCGGATGATCTGCAACAGCGCCGGCCCCAGCAGCACCAGCAGCAGCGAGGGAAAGATGCAGAAAACCAGCGGGAACAGCAGCTTCACCGGCAACTTCGCCGCCAGCTCCTCGGCGCGCAGGCGGCGCTTCACCCGCAGGGAGTCGGCATGCACGCGCAGCGAATCGGCGATGCTGGTCCCGAAGCGGTCGGCCTGCAGCAT
>DATLGW010000626.1:0-2212 GCA_035540315.1 Burkholderiaceae bacterium
GGAGATCGTGCTCGCGGTGCTGTTCATCGCGGTGGTGCTGCTGTTCCCGGAGGGCTTGGCCGGTGCGCTCGCCCGGATCGCGCGTGCGGTCGCGCGTTCGGCGCCCGGTGCCCGGCCCGAGCCGCACGCGGATCTGACTGCTCCCGAGCGGGGGCTTGCGCGGGACACGCCGCCGAAGCTCGCGCTCGACGGACTCGATGTGCGAATCGGCGACGTGCGGATCCTCGACCGGCTGTCGCTGCGCTTCGACCGGCCCGCGATCTACTGCATGATCGGGCCGAACGGCGCCGGCAAGACCTCGACGTTCAACGTCCTGACCGGTGAGTTGCCGGCGCAATCCGGCAATGCCCGCTTCGACGGGCATGCGCTGACCGGCCTGCCGCCGCATCGGATCATGCAGCTGGGCGTCGGGCGCAAGTTCCAGATTCCGTCGGTGTTCCCGGACCTGCGGATCGCCGATAACCTGGCGATTGCGATCTGGTGCGGCCGAGCGTCCGCAATCGATCTGCTGCGGCCCAGCCTGCGCCGATGGACGACCGCGATGCGAAGCGAGCTTGCGCAGCGCTATCCGTTCCTCGCCGATCCGCAACGCACCGCGGCCGAGCTGTCGCACGGCGAGCGCCAGATCCTCGAGCTCGCGATGGCGCTGCTGGGCGAGCCGCGGCTGCTGCTGCTCGATGAGCCGTGCGCGGGGCTGTCGCCGGCCGAGACCGATGCGGTCGTCGACGTCGTTCGCTGGGCCGCCGCGAAGACGCGCGCGGCCGTCGTCGTGATCGACCACGACATGAGCCTGGTGCGACAACTGGCCGAGGAGGTCTTCGTGCTCCACAACGGCACGCTGCTCGCGCAAGGCAGCGTCGCGCAGGTCCAGGCCGATCCTGCCGTGCGGGCCGTCTACGTCGGAGCCGACAAGTGACCGCCCCGGCCGAACCCCCGCCCGCCGACGATCGGCCGCACCCGACGCTGGACTTCGAGCGCGTCTGCGGCGGCTATGGCAACGTCGACGTCGTCCGGGAGATCTCCGGACGCGCAGTCGGCGGCGAGGTGCTGTGCGTGATCGGGCGCAACGGCGTGGGCAAGAGCACGCTGATGAAGCTGCTGCTCGGATACCTGCCGTGTCGCTCCGGAGCCGTGTCGTTCAACGGCCGGCAGATCAACCGGCTCGACCCGACCGGGCGCCATCGGCTCGGGATCAGCTACAGCCCGCAGGAGCGGCCCGTGTTCGATTCGCTGAGCGTGCAGGACAACCTGGTGCTGACGCGCGCCGACCGTTCGCTCGATCCGTACCGGCCGTTCTTCGAGCGCTTTCCCGTGCTGTCGCGACGCCTGGCACAGCACGCGGGCACGCTGTCGGGCGGAGAGAAGAAACTGCTGGCGTTCACCCGCACGCTCGCCGAATCGCTGCCGGTGGTACTGCTCGACGAACCGAGCGAAGGCGTGCAGTGGGAGAACGTCCTGCACATGGCGGCGATGATCGAGCAGCGCAAGGCTGACGGCGCCGCATTCGTCGTGGTCGAGCAGAACCTGGCATTCGCCGAGCGGATCGCGGATCGCTACCTGGTGATCGATCAGGGGCGCGTGGTGCTGGAGGGACCGCGCGCGCAAATCGGACGCGAACAGCTGATGGCGCACCTGCACGTTTAGACGGCATTCGATCCGCTGATGCACGCCGCGGCGGTGCGGCTCTGGCCTTGCGCGCGATCCAGGCAAAATGACGCCGATATGGCGGCTTCCGGCGAAACAGGTCCCCGCGCTCCCGACTCCGGCGATCGCGACTACGGCTGGCTTGCGTCCGAACCCGGCGCGGACGGGTTCCGTGCCGCGCGGCGCGAGGATCCCGCGCGGCTGCGCGCGCTCGAGCAGCGCATCGGGCACGACCTCGCCTGTCTGAACTATCCGCCTGCCGACTGGGTGCCGCCGACCGCGGGGCCCGATGGCGCGCCGATGCTCGACGTGCTGGTTGCCGGCGGGGGCATGTGTGGCCAGACTGCGGCGTTCGCGCTGCGCCGCGACGGCGTGCTGAAGCTGCGAACGATCGATGCCCGCGGCGCCGGCTTCGAAGGACCCTGGGCGACGTTCGCGCGAATGCAGATGCTGCGCTCGCCGAAGCACCTGACCGGCCCCGACCTCGGCATTCCGTCGCTGACGTTTCGCGCCTGGTACGAGGCGCGTTTCGGCGCCGACGGCTGGGCGCAACTGCACAAGGTGTGGA
>DATLGW010000627.1:0-7390 GCA_035540315.1 Burkholderiaceae bacterium
CGCCTGCTGCCGCTCGATCGCCCAGCGCAGATGCTCGGCCAGCATCGGCGACGCATCGGCAAGTCGCGCCTGCAATGCCGCGACGATCGCATCGTTCGGCTGCGCAACATCGCGGTGGCGCTGGGCAATGCGCCGCCGAACGATGCGATCGTCGCGGCATTGCAGGCGCGACTTGCCGATGCGTCGCCGATGCTGGCCGAGCATCTGCGCTGGGCGATCGAGCGGCAGCAGGCGGGAGGCGAACGTGCGACCGGCGATGACGTCGCTGCGTCGGCCGGGCCAAGCTGCGCTCACGGTTGACGCCACTGCGCCGAAAGGGTGTACTTCGACTGCCGCAGGCGCGTTAGCATCGTGCCGCATCGACGCTCGCCGTTGCGCCAGCATCGGTTCATCACAAGGGGCGCAGTGAGAAGCGAACAGCTCATCGGGGACCGGATCGGCACCGCATCGGCAGGGCAGGAGCACGTCGAGACGGCGCACTCGCGCGGACGCACCGTCGACATCGACCGGTTGACGCACCGCTTCGGCAGCCTGACGGCAGTCGACGACGTGTCGCTGGCGATCCGCGCCGGCGAGATCGCGGCGCTGCTGGGCCCCTCGGGCTGCGGCAAGACGACGTTGCTGCGCGTGATCGCCGGATTCATCCGGCAAAGCGCCGGCAGCGTGCGCATCGACGGCGAGCCGATCGACGCGCTGCCGGCGAACCGCCGCAACGTCGGCATCGTGTTCCAGAACTACGCGCTGTTTCCGCACATGACCGTGGCCGAGAACGTCGCCTACGGGTTGCGCGCGCGCGGCCGCAGCGGCAGCGACGTCCAGCGCACGGTCGAGCGCTTCCTCGACGTCGTTCGCCTGTCGGAGCTGCGGGACCGGCTGCCCCGGCAGCTGTCGGGCGGGCAGCAGCAGCGCGTCGCGCTGGCGCGGGCGCTGGCGGTCGAGCCGTCGGTGCTGCTGCTCGACGAGCCGTTCAGCGCGCTCGACAAGAGCCTGCGGCTGGACATGCAGATCGAGATCAAGCGGCTGCAGCGCCAGTTCGGGCTCACCGCGATCCTGGTCACGCACGACCAGGACGAGGCGATGAGCGTGGCCGACCGGATCGCGGTGATGAACCGCGGCCGGGTCGAGCAGTTCGACACGCCGGTGGCGGTCTACGACCGGCCGGCGACGCTGTTCGTGTCGGGCTTCATCGGCACGACGAACCTGCTCGGCGGGCGCGTGGTCGACTCGGCGGGCGGGCAGCTGACGGTCGAGCTGTCGGCAGGCGCGCGACTGCGACTGAATTCCGACGCGGCACTGTCGCCGGGCACGGCGATCGTCGTTTCGGTGCGGCCCGAGCAGCTGATGCTGGTCCCGGAATCGGCCGACGGCGCGTGGCGCGTGCGGCGGCGCTTCGCGATGCCGATCGGACCGAGCGCCGTGCACGACCTCGAAACCCGCGACGGCACCACGATCAAGCTGGTCGAGCCCCGCGTGGGCGGCGTGTCGGACGCCGGCGGAGACGCGTGGTGCGCGCTGCGGCCGGAGGTCCGGCCGGCGGTTTTCCGGGCGCCGGCCTGAGCGGGCGCTTCGCAGGTCATTCCCACGTCGACGAAGGAGAGAGGCAATGAACACCCTGGATCTGAACCGGCGCCGGATGCTCGGCGCGATGCTGGCCGGCGGCGGCGCGGCGATGCTGCCGAACGTCGCGGCTGCGCGCGGCATGGTCACCGCGGCGATCTACCCGGGCTCGTGGGAAGAGGCGTTCCGCTCGATCGTGTCCCCGGCGCTGCAGAAGGCGCACAACGTCGAGCTCGCGATGCAGCCGCTGTTCGCGGTCGATCAGATCGCCAAGGCCAAGGCCGCGCGCGGCGCCCCGGCGTTCGACGTGTTCGTCCTCGACCCGGGCCCGCGGATCACCGGAATCAACGACAAGCTGTTCGACAAGATCGACGCGAAGAAGATGCCGAATGCGGCGAAGGTCCCGCAAGGACTGGTCGACGAGTGGGGGGTCGCGGTCGCGGCGCAATTCGTCGGCATCGGCTACAACCCCAAGCGCGTCGCGACGCCGCCGAAGCGCTGGAGCGATCTGTTCAAGGAGCCGTACGTGTCGCGGCTCGGGCTGACCGGCTTTCAGACCACGTTCGGCACCGTGTCGATCATCGAGATGGCCAAGGAGTTTGGCGGCTCCGAGACCGATGTCGAGCCGTTCTTCGTCGAGCTGAAGAAAGTGCTGCCGAAGATTCCGGCGATCTCGGCGCCGGCGGCGATGCCCGGCCTGTTCCAGCAGGGTCAGTTCGATCTGATGTACACGAACACGCAGACGGTGGGCACGTTGAAGGCCCGCGGCGTCGACATCGAGTTCGCGAAGCCCGAGACGGGCGTGGTCGCGTTCTTCACCACGATGCACCTGGCGCGCGGCGCGGATGCCGAGAACGCCTACAAGTATCTGGACACGGTGATCAGCAAGCCGGTGCAGGAGCAGCTGATGAAGCCGCCGTACTTCCTGGCGCCGGTGAACCGCGACGTGCAGCTCGACGGTTCGCTGCCGCTGAAGAGCCTCGACGAGATGGACCGTTTCGTGCGGCACGACTGGAGCAAGATCAACCCGCTGCGCGCCGGCTGGATCGAGCGGTTCAACCGCGAGGTGGCGCGGTGACGTGCCGCCGCGTGCGCCGGCTTGCGCGCGTGGACGTCGGCGCATGACGCCCCCGCGCGCCGCGCGATGACGTCGGTGCTGCCCGGCCGCGCCTCGCGCGCGGCCGGCATTTCGCAGTGGCTGCGGCCGGCGGAGTGGCAACTCGCGCTGCCGATGCTGGCCGCGTTCGTCGCGTTCTTCGCGACGCCGCTGCTGCTGCTGGCGGCGGTCAGCGTGTTCGACGACACGCAGATCACCCAGGCCGGCTTCGCGATGTGGCGCAAGTTCCTCGGCGACCCGTTCTACTGGAAAGTCACGTTCGACACGCTGAAGCTCGGGCTGATGACGGTCGCCGCCACGGTGCTGATCGGTTATCCGCTCGCGCTCGTGTACCTGTCGGCTGGACCGCGCCTGCAGCGGCTGCTGCTGTTCATCATCGTGATGCCGCTGCTGCTGTCGGTGGTGGTCAGGACCTTCGCCTGGATCGTGATCCTCGGGCACGAGGGGGTGATCAACTACACGCTGCTGTCGCTGGGCCTGGTGCCGGCCCCGCTGAGGCTGCTGCACACCGAGTTCGGCCTGGTGCTGTCGCTGACCCAGATCGAGATGCCGCTGATGCTGCTGCCGCTGATCAGCGTGATGCACCGGATCGATCCGAACCTGCGCGACGCCGCTGCGGCGCTGGGCGCCTCGAAGTGGCGCACGCTGTTCACGGTGATCCTGCCGCTGAGCTTGCCCGGGCTGGTCGCCGGCTGCCTGCTGGTGTTCGCCAGCTCGACCACCGCGTTCATCTCGCAGCAGATCATCGGCGGCAACCGGCTCGTGTATCTGCCGCTGCTGATCTGGCAGCAGTCGCTGGTCGTGTACAACTGGCCGCTGGCGTCGGTCGCGGCGCTGACGCTGCTGGTGTCGGTCACCGCGGTGATCGTCGTGATCTCCGCGCTGGGCCGGCGCGGTTCGAGGCACCTGCATGTTGCGTAAGCGCCAGAGCGCGGCGGACTGGTCCTACGACGTGGCGATCGGCGTCACTGCGGCAATCGCGCTCGCGATCCTGATCGGGCCGGTGCTGGTCGTGCTGGCGACGTCGCTGACCGAGGACCGCTCGCTGCGCTTTCCGCCGACCGGGCTGTCGTTCCAGTGGTACCGGGAGCTGTTCGACGCGAGCCGGTCGTATCCGATCCATCGCGCCGCGACCAACAGCCTGACCGTGGCGGCATGGGCGACGGCGGCGGCGGTGCTGCTGGGAACGATGGCGGCGCTCGCGCTGGCGCGGTCGCGCGCGCGCTGGGCGCGCAGCCTCGACATGGTGTTCATGTCGCCGATGATCCTGCCCGGGCTCGCGTTCGGGCTCGCGGCGCTGATGTACTTCACGTTCCTCGGTTTTCGCCCGTCGCTGCAGCTGATCATGATCGGGCATGCGCTGGTCATCGTGCCGTTCGTGCTGCGAACCAGCTCCGCCAGCCTGTCGCAGCTCGACTCCGCGCTGCTCGAGAGCTCGGCCAGCCTCGGCGCGAGCTGGTTCTACACGTTGCGGCGAGTGACGCTTCCGATCATCGCCCCCGGCATCGTCGCTGGCGCGTTCCTGGCGTTCATGGCCTCGATCGACAACGTGCCGATCTCGCTGTTCCTGTCGGGGCCGCGGTCGGACATGCTGCCGATCCGGATGTGGGGGATGATGGAATCGACGCTGGACGTGCGAGTCGCCGCAGTGTCGGGCGTGCTGATCGGCTCGGTGCTGCTGCTGATGCTGCTGATGGAGCGACTGGTCGGACTGACGCGACGCATCCGCGGTTGAGCCGTTTTTTCACGGAGAACGCAAGCGATGAGACTCGTTGCACAACCGCTCACGGCCGAGGCGTTCGCGCCGTTCGGCGACGTGCTGACCGTTCCGTTCGAGCCGGGGCGTCTGTATTTCGAGGACGCGTTGGGCAACGGCCGCAGCGCCGCACGGCCGAGCTTCTCGATGGTCCGGCGTTTGCCGGTTGCCGGGCTTCCGCTCGAGGCGAAGCTGATGGAGCGCCACGAGTTCTCGTCGCAGACGTTCGTGCCGCTGGAGATCGGACGCTGGCTGGTGCTGGTGTGCCCGCATGCCGCCGGCGGCGGCCCCGACATGGCGCGCGCGCAGGCGTTCCTCGCCGGCCCCGACCAGGGCGTCACCTACCGGATGAACACCTGGCACCACGGGCTGACGGTGTTCGACCGGCCGGCGCGGCTTGCGGTGTTCATGTGGCGCGACGGAACGTCGGCCGACGAGGAGTTCGTGCCGATCGAGCCGGTGACGATCGTGGCCGGCTGAGATCGCTGCGCGCGAGCGATCGCAACAAAGAAACGTTTTCAGACGACGAGGAGGAATTCGATGGCCTACGATCGCGATCTGATCGGCTACGGCGCCAAGCCCCCGCATCCGCGCTGGCCGCACGACGCGCGGATTGCCGTCAACTTCGTGCTGAACTTCGAGGAAGGCTCCGAGCCGTCGGTCCAGGACGGCGAGAACTTCAGCGAAACCGGCCTGACCGAGGCGCACGGATTGAACCAGGGCGTCAAGGGGCGCGATCTCGCCGCCGAAGGCATGTTCGAGTACGGCAGCCGGGTCGGATTCTGGCGGCTGCTGCGGCTGTTCCAGGAGCGCAAGCTGCCGATGACCGTGTTCGGCTGCGCGCTCGCGCTCGAGCGCAATCCGCCGGCGGCTCAGGCGATCCGCGAGGCCGGCTACGACGTCTGCAGCCACGGATGGCGCTGGATCAAGCACTACGAGCTGTCCGAGACCGAGGAGCGCGATCACATCCGCAAGGCGGTCGAATCGATTGCGCGGACCACCGGCGAGCGCCCGCTCGGCTGGTATTGCCGCTACGGCCCGGGCGTGAACACCCGGCGCCTGGTGGTCGACGAGGGCGGGTTTCTCTACGACTCCGACTACTACGGCGACGAGCTGCCGTTCTGGAAGACCGTGAACGGCAAGCCGCACCTGATCGTCCCGTATTCGCTGACGCACAACGACGGCAAGTACGCGGGCTCGGTGGGAACGTCGGAGCAGTGGTTCGCGTTCGTGCGCGACGGCTTCGACATGCTGTATCGCGAGGGCGCGACGCAGCCGAAGATGATGTCGGTGGGCCTGCACATGCGGCTGATCGGGCATCCGGCCCGCGCGGTCGGTCTGGAGCGGCTGCTGGACTACATGCTGCAGAAGCAGGGCGTCTGGATCACCCGGCGGATCGACATCGCGCGCCACTGGGTCGACACGCATCCGTACCCGGGCAAGGGGCTGAACGAAGGCTGATGCGGGCACCGACGCTGCGGCAGCGCGCGATCACAGCACCCACGACAGCCAGAACGGCAGCGCCGCCAGCGACGTCAGCGTCGACACCGTGATCAGCAGCGCCACATAGGGTCCGTCGCCGCCCATGCGGCTCGCCAGGATGTAGCTGGCCGATGCGGTCGGCATCGATGCGAACAGCACCAGGATCTGCCACGCCAGCGGCGGCAGGCCCAGCAGCGGGCCCGCCGCGAGCGCTGCCAGCGGCATCGCGACCAGCTTCACGCTGGTCGCGTAGATCGCGAACGGCCGGTCGCCGGCAACGCCGGTCAGCCGCAGCCCCGCGCCGACCGTCAGCAGCCCGAGCGCGAGCGCCGCATTGCCCAGCCGGGACAGCAGCGCCGACACCGGCTCGGGCAACTGCAGCCCGACCAGGCTCGCGGCCAGCCCGCTGACGGTGGCCAGGATCAGCGGGTTGCGCAGCATCTCGCGCCAGATGCCGGTGCCGGCGTGCCGGGCCAGCGGGTAGACCGCCGCGATGTTGCCCACCGGCACGGCGATCGCGACCGCGATCGCACACCAGGCGACGCCGGCATCGCCGCCCAGCCGCTGCGCAAGCGCCAGCGTCACGTAGGAATTGAAGCGGAACGCGCACTGCACGCCGCTGGCGAACCGCCGCGGCGTGGGTCGCAGCAGGATGCCGCCGACGTAGCCGAGCGTGATGCCCAGCGCCATGATTGCGAGCACCGCGCCGGCAAACGGCGCGGCCTCGCCGAGGTCGAAGCGATAGCGGGCGATCGAGTTGAACAGCAGCGCCGGAAACAGCACGTAATACACCAGCCGCTCCAGGCCGGCCCAGAACCCGTCTCCCCATCGCAGCGCGCGGTACAGCACCGCGCCGAGCACGATCAGCGACAGGTCGGGCAGCAACAACAGCAGCGTGGTCATCGGTCGGTGCCCGGTACTGCCGCGCCGGGGCGGCCGGGTTCGCGGCCGGAACGCGAGCGCGCCGGCGGCGCGGCCAACGGCGCCGGCACGGCGACGAGCGGCGGTTTGCGCATGAGTGGCTTCGGGCTATAGTCGGTGGCATGACGATAGCAGAGGGTGCGAAGTTCGCCGCTGCGCTGCGCGCGCTCGTCTGCGCCGCGTGTCTGGCGAGCGCAGCGGCGGCGTCGGCCGAACCGGCGGCCGGCGGATTCGATGAAACGCTGACGCTGGCGGGGCAGCAGTTGCATCTGAACGGTGCCGGCCTGCGGTCGGTGTTCATCGTCAAGTGGTACGTGGCCGCGCTGTACGTTCCCGAGCGCAGCCACGACCCGGAGCGGCTGCTCGCGCAGAACGGTCCGCGCCGGCTTGCGATGCGGATGCTGGCCGACAAGTCCGCCGCGCGGCTGACCCGCGCGTTCCGCGACGGCCTGCGCAACAACCACGACGATGCCGAACTTCACTCGATGCAGCCGCAGATCGATGCGCTGTTCGCGACGTTCGAGGACATCGGCACTGCGCGCCAGGGCGATCTGCTG
>DATLGW010000628.1:0-3708 GCA_035540315.1 Burkholderiaceae bacterium
CCGAGGGCCGCGCGGCGATCGCGCGGTCGCGGCGCGCGCTCGCGCAGCTGATCACCGCGCTGGAGGTCGACCGGATCGAGCCGACGCTGCGCACCGGGCTGCGCAAGCGCGCCGACACCGCGTCTGCACCCACGCTGGGAATCACCGGCACCGGCGGCGCCGGCAAGTCCAGCCTGACCGACGAGCTGGTCCGCCGCTTCCGGCTCGATCACGACGACGCGCTGCGGATCGCGATCCTGTCGGTCGACCCGACCCGGCGCAAGTCGGGCGGCGCGCTGCTGGGCGACCGGATCCGGATGAACTCGATTCACCATCCGAACGTCTATATGCGTTCGATGGCCACGCGCGACACCGGCACCGAGGTCAGCAGCGCGCTGCCCGATGCGATCGCCGCGTGCAAGGCGGCCGGTTTCGACCTGATCGTCGTCGAGACTTCCGGGATCGGACAGGGCGACGCGGCGATCGTGCCGCTGGTCGACGCGACGCTGTACGTGATGACGCCCGAATACGGCGCGGCGAGCCAGCTCGAGAAGATCGACATGCTCGATTTCGCCGACTTCGTCGCAATCAACAAGTTCGATCGCAAGGGCGCGATGGACGCGCTGCGCGACGTGTCGAAGCAGGTCCAGCGCAACCGCGAGGCGTTCGGCAAGCGACCCGACGAGATGCCGGTCTACGGCACGCAGGCGTCGCGCTTCAACGACGACGGCGTCACCGCGCTGTACCAGGGCATGCTGCCGAAGCTGCTCGAGCACGGCCTGCGGTTGCCGCGCGCATCGGACGGCTCGGCGCCGGCAGGGCGGCTGCCGAAGATCGGGCAGCGGCATTCGTCGATGCAGTCGGTGATCGTGCCGCCGGCGCGCAGCCGCTACCTGGCGGAGATCTCGGAAACGGTGCGCGACTACAAGCGCCGCTCGCGCGAGCAGGCGCGGATCGCGCGCGAGGTGCAGCAGCTGCGCGAGGCGAAGCGGATGCTCGCCGAGGCTGCCTCCGCGGCGGGCGAAGACGGCGCCGAAAGCGAGCGGCTGTCGCAGGCGCTCGACGCGCAGGCAGCGGCCCGCGAGGCGAGGCTCGAGCCGGCAGCGCGCAAGCTGCTCGCGATGTGGCCCGCCATGCAGCGCGCCTATGCCGCAGACGATTACGTCGTGAAGATCCGCGACCGCGAGATCCGCACGCGGCTCGTCCACACGTCGCTGTCGGGAACGAAGATCCGCAAGGTCGTGCTGCCGCGCTACCAGGACCACGGCGAGCTGCTGCGCTGGCTGCTGCTCGAGAACGTGCCGGGTTCGTTCCCGTACACGGCCGGCGTGTTCGCGTTCAAGCGCGAGAACGAGGACCCGACGCGGATGTTCGCCGGCGAGGGCGACGCGTTCCGCACGAACCGGCGCTTCAAGCTGCTGTCCGAAGGCATGCCGGCCAAGCGCCTGTCGACCGCGTTCGACTCCGTCACGCTGTACGGTCACGATCCGGCCGAGCGGCCCGACATCTACGGCAAGGTCGGCAATTCGGGCGTGTCGATCGCGACGCTCGACGACATGAAGGTGCTGTACTCGGGCTTCGACCTGTGCGATCCGGCGACCAGCGTGTCGATGACGATCAACGGTCCGGCGCCGACGATCCTCGCGATGTTCATGAACACCGCGATCGACCAGCAGCTCGACAAGTTCCGCGCCGACAACGGCCGCGAGCCGACCGACACCGAGGAGCGCAAGATCCGCGAGTGGACGCTCGCGAACGTTCGCGGCACCGTGCAGGCCGACATCCTGAAGGAGGATCAGGGGCAGAACACCTGCATCTTCTCGACCGAGTTCTCGCTGAAGGTGATGGGCGACATCCAGGAGTACTTCGTCCATCACAACGTGCGCAACTTCTATTCGGTTTCGATCTCCGGGTACCACATCGCCGAGGCCGGCGCGAACCCGATCAGCCAGCTCGCTTTCACGCTGTCGAACGGCTTCACGTTCGTCGAGGCGTACCTCGCCCGCGGCATGCACGTCGACGATTTCGCGCCGAACCTGTCGTTCTTCTTCTCCAACGGCATGGACCCCGAGTACACGGTGATGGGCCGCGTCGCGCGCCGGATCTGGGCGGTCGCGATGCGCGAGAAGTACGGCGCGAACGAACGCAGCCAGAAGCTGAAGTACCACATCCAGACGTCGGGCCGGTCGCTGCATGCGCAGGAGATCGCGTTCAACGACATCCGCACGACGCTGCAGGCGCTGATCGCGATCTACGACAACTGCAACAGCCTGCACACGAACGCGTACGACGAGGCGATCACGACGCCGACCGAGGAGAGCGTGCGCCGCGCAATGGCGATCCAGCTGATCATCAACCGCGAATGGGGGCTGGCGAAGAACGAGAACCCGAACCAGGGCGCGTTCGTGATCGACGAGCTGACCGAGCTGGTCGAGGAGGCGGTGCTCGCCGAGTTCGAGCGGCTGACCGAGCGCGGCGGCGTGCTGGGCGCAATGGAGACCGGCTATCAGCGCGGCAAGATCCAGGAGGAGAGCCTGCACTACGAGACGCTGAAGCACACCGGCGAATATCCGATCATCGGCGTGAACACGTTCCGCAACCCGCACGGCGACCCGGTGCCGGAAAAGCTCGAGCTCGCGCGCTCGACCGAGGAGGAAAAGCAGAGCCAGCTCAAGCGGCTGCGCGAGTTCCAGGCGCGGAACGCGGCCGAGGCCGGCCCGATGCTGCAGCGGCTCAAGCAGGCGGTGATCGAGAACCGCAACGTGTTCGAGGTGCTGATGGACGCGGTGCGGGTGTGCTCGCTGGGCCAGATCACCGACGCGTTGTTCGAGGTCGGGGGGCAGTACCGCAGGAGCATGTGACGCCGTGCCGCGACCACGTACAAGGTCGGCAAGACCGACGTGCTGCTCGTGATCGACGTGCAGAACTGCTTCACGAAAGGCGGCACGCTCGAAGTCAAGGACGGCGACGCGGTCGTTCCGATCATCAACCGGATCGCGAAGGGATTCCCCAACGTCGTGCTGACGCAGGACTGGCATACGCCGAGGCACGTTTCGTTCGCGACCTCTCACTCGGGCCGCAGGCCGTTCAAGACGATCGCGCTGCCTTACGGCAACCAGGTGCTGTGGCCGGATCATTGCGTGCAGGGGACGGCCGACGCCGAGCTGCACAAGGACCTGTCGATCCCGCATGCGCAGCTGGTGCTGCGCAAGGGCTACCACGTCGACGTCGACAGCTACTCGGCGTTCCTGGAGGCCGATCGCAGGACGAACACCGGGCTGGAAGGCTACCTGCGCAGCCGCGGCATCGAACGGGTCTTCGTCGCCGGACTGGCGACCGACTTCTGCGTCGCGTGGACCGCGCTCGATGCCCGGCAGTTCAAGTTCGATGCGGTCGTGCTCGAGGATGCCGATCGCGGAGCATCCCGCCGGGCGCGTTTGATGCTACGCAGCCGCGCATGACCGCGCTGCTGTGGATGACCGCGTTCGCGCTGATGGTGATCGGCATCGTCGGCTCGGTGCTGCCGGTGCTGCCGGGGACCGTGCTGGTGTTCGCGGGCATGCTGCTCGGTGCCTGGATCGACGGTTTCGCCCGCGTGCCGGTCTGGGTGGTGGTGATCGGCGGCTTGCTGACCGTGCTGTCGTACGTGATCGAATACGTCGCGGCGCTGCTCGGGGCGCGGCGGGTCGGCGCGAGCCGGCTGGCGGTTCTCGGCGCGGCGGTCGGCAC
>DATLGW010000629.1:0-1596 GCA_035540315.1 Burkholderiaceae bacterium
GTACTACGTCGAGCCGGTCGAGGACAAGAAACTGATCGCAGAAGCGATCTCGGGGATGGTGACCGGGCTCGACCCGCACTCGGCGTACCTCGATTCCGACGCGTTTCGCGAGCTTCAGGTCGGCACCCAGGGCGAGTTCGGCGGGCTCGGCATCGAGGTCGGCACCGAGGACGGCTTCGTGAAGGTGATCTCCCCGATCGAGGACACGCCGGCCGCGCGCGCCGGAATCCGCGCCGGCGACCTGATCATCAAGATCGACGAGAAGCCGACCAAGGGCATGCAGCTGTCCGAGGCGGTCAAGCTGATGCGCGGCAAGCCGAAGTCGACGATCACGCTGACGATCTCACGCAAGGGCGAGACGCGTCCGATCGTCGTGCAGATCGTTCGCGACGTGATCCGCGTGCAGTCGGTCAAGTCGAAGATGATCGAGCCCGGTTACGGCTTCGTGCGGATCACGCAGTTCCAGGAGCACACGGTCGAGAATCTCGTCAAGCACATGAACGAGCTCGGCAAGCAGGGGCAGCTGAAGGGGCTGGTGCTCGATCTGCGCAACGATCCAGGCGGGCTGCTGCACGGCGCCGTCGGCGTGTCGGCTGCGTTCCTGCCCCCGCGCGTGCTGGTCACGTCGACCGACGGCCGCACCGAGGACGCCAAGCGCAAGTACATCGCGGCGCCCGAGGACTACGTTCGCGGCAGCCGCGAGGATCATCTGCAAAAGCTGCCGGCGTGGGCGAAGAACGTGCCCATGGTCGTGCTGGTGAACGGCGGGTCGGCCTCGGCCTCCGAGATCGTCGCCGGCGCGCTGCAGGATCACAAGCGCGCGGTCGTGCTGGGCACGCAGAGCTTCGGCAAGGGCTCGGTGCAGTCGATCCTGCCGCTGACCAGCAACACCGCAATCAAGCTGACGACCGCGCGCTACTACACGCCGGCGGGCCGCTCGATCCAGGCCAAGGGAATCACGCCCGATTTCATCGTCGAGGAAACGCCCGAAGGCGACATCGCGTCGTTCCGCGTGCGCGAGGCCGACCTCAGCCGCCACCTGTCGAACGGCCGCGAATCCGAGGACCGGCCGTCGGTTCCGCGGCCGACCGACCCGGCCGTGCTCGACAAGCTGCGCGATCGCAAGCCGATCGAGTTCGGCTCGGCCGACGACTACCAGCTGCAGCAGGCGCTGAACCACCTGAAGGGCAAGCCGGTGATCGTCAAGGCCGAAGATCCGACGCTGACCGCGATCTCGGCCCCGGCCGCCGGAAAGCCGGCCACGGTCAAGTAACTTCAGCGGGCCTCCGACAGCGCCGGGCGGAGCGAACTGCCCGGCGTTTCTTTTGCGGACGCGCGTTCGCGCGATGGTGCGCGCGTCCGATTCAGCCGGCGACCTCAGCGGGTGCCAGTCCCCGTGCCGCCGGTTTGTGCGCCGGCCTGGGCACCGGTCTGCCGCCCGGGTTGCGCACCGGTACCCGCTTGGGCGCCGGTCCCCGCTTGGGCGCCGGCTGCAGGCTGCGCTCCGGCCGCGGGCTGCGTTCCGGCCGCGGGCTGACTGCCTGCCTGCGGGCGCTCGATTCCCAGCGCCTGCCGCGCTTCGTCGCGCAACTGTTC
>DATLGW010000630.1:0-8872 GCA_035540315.1 Burkholderiaceae bacterium
GCTGGCTGCCTCGGCGCGCTGCGCTGCGAGCCGCGACTGGACTTCGCGCTCGAGCAGCGCCGTCCAGTGCGCGTCGGTCGAGCCCCAGCCCGCCGCCGGTGCGCTCGCCGCAGCCGGAACACGTTCTTCGGTGAGCGGCTCTGCGCCGACGGTCGCCCCGGCCGGCCCCGCTGCGACGGACGTTTCCGCGGCCGGCGCCGCCGCGACATCGGACGGCATCGCAGGTGCCGGCAACGGGTCCGGCATCGCGTCCTCGCGAATCTCGGGCGGCAGATCCTTTGCCTCGACCGTCTGGGCCGGCGCCATCACCGTCAGCCAGTGGCAGACGTTCTCGAGCTGTCGGACGTTGCCGGGCCAGTGAAAGTCGCACAGCCGCTGCAGCGCGTCGTCGGACAACCGCTTGGGCTCGACTCCCAGCTGGCGCGCGCTGCGAGCGAGGAAATGACGCGCCAGCGCCGGGACGTCCTCGCCGCGTTCGCGCAGCGCCGGCAGCCGCAGCCGGATCACGTTCAACCGATGGAACAGATCCTCGCGGAACAGGCCGTCGCGCACCCGCTGCTCGAGGTTCTGATGGGTCGCGGCGATCACGCGCACGTTCGCCTTCAGCGGCTGGTGGCCGCCGACGCGATAGAAGTGACCGTCCGACAGCACGCGCAACAGCCGCGTCTGGAGCTCTGCCGGCATGTCGCCGATCTCGTCCAGGAACAGTGTCCCGCCTTCGGCCTGCTCGAAGCGGCCGCGGCGCATCTGCTGCGCGCCGGTGAACGCGCCGCGCTCGTGCCCGAACAGCTCCGATTCGAGCAGGTCGCGCGGAATCGCCGCGGTGTTCAGCGCGACGAACGGCTGGTTCGCGCGCGGACTGTGCTTGTGCAGCGCGCGCGCGATCAGCTCCTTGCCCGAACCGGACTCGCCGGTGATCAGCACCGTGACGTTCGATTGCGACAGGCGGCCGATCGCGCGGAACACCTCCTGCATCGCCGGCGCCTGCCCGAGCATCTCCGGCGTCTCGGCAATGGTCTCCTCGGCCGCGGCCTCGCGCTCGCTCTCGGCGACGGCGCGGCGGATCAACTCGATCGCCTTGGACAGATCGAACGGCTTGGGCAGATACTCGAACGCGCCGCCCTGAAACGCCGACACTGCGCTGTCGAGGTCCGAATAGGCAGTCATGATGATCACCGGCATGCCGGGGCGGCGCAGCTTCACCCGATCGAGCAGCTTCAGCCCCGAGTCGCCCGGCATTCGGACATCGGACACCAACACGCGCGGCGCATCGTCCTCGAGCGCGCTCAGGCATTCGGCGGCATTGCCGAACGCGCGCACGTCGAAGCCTTCGCGCGTCAGCGCGCGTTCGAGCACCCAGCGGATCGACTGGTCATCGTCGACGATCCAGACGGCGTTCATTCGATGTCGGCCCCCTCAGCGAGCAAAACGAATCTCACCGCAATCATCAGCGCGGTCACGGCAACGGCAGCAGGATTCGGAAATCGGTGCGCCCGGGTCGGCTGTCGAACTCGATCAAGCCCTCGTGCTGTTGCACGAGCGATTGCGCGAGCGTCAGTCCCAGTCCGCTTCCCCCCTCGCGGCCCGACACCAGCGGCAGGAAAATCCGCTCGCGGATCTCCTCCGGCACGCCGGGGCCGTTGTCGACCACATGCAAGTCCAGTGCCAGACGCGTGCGCCGGCCCGCGATCGTCACCTGCCGCGCGATCCGGGTGCACAGCGTGATTCGGCCGTGGCCATCGAGCGACTGCGCGGCATTGCGCACCAGGTTCAGCAGCGCCTGGATCAGCTGCTCCTTGTCGGCGCGGAACTCGGGCAGGCTCGCATCGTAGTCGCGCTCGATCACCAGTCCCTTCGGGAACTCGGCGAGCACCAGCGCGCGCACACGCTCGCACACCTCGTGGATGTTCACGTCGCCCACGCGCGGATAACGCTGCGGCGTCAGCAGGCGATCGACCAGCGTCTGCAGCCGGTCGGCCTCCTTGATGATGATCTGGGCGCCTTCGCGCAGCGCCGGATCCGGAATCTCCGACTCGAGCAGCTGGGCGGCGCCGCGGATGCCGCCCAGCGGGTTCTTGATCTCGTGCGCGAGGTTGCGAACCAGCTCCAGGTTCATGCGCACCGTGTCGAGCATCCGCGCCTCGCGATCGAGACGCACGCGCTGATCGATCTCGCGCAGCTCGAGCAGCAGCAGCCCGACCTCGTTCTCGAGCACGCTGGCCACGCAGTGCAGCGCCAGCGGTTCGCGTCCCGGCCGCTCGAGCACCAGGTCCATCCCTTTCTGCCCGAACTCTTCGTTGCGCGCCTGCGCCAGCAGCCGGTCGATCGCGTCGTGCCCGAACATTCGCGCGAAGCGCCCCGCCTCCATCGTTCGCGCCGACGAGTCGAACAGCTGCTCGGCCGCCTGGTTCGCATGGACGACGCGGCCGTCGGCATCCAGCAGCACGACCGCGCCCGCGAGCAAGTCGAGGCCGGCCAGGCGCGACGCCAGGCCGCGCCGCTCGTTCATCGCTCGCCCCCGCTGCCGGGGCGAACGTCCGCTAGTCGCGGATCGCTGCCATCTCGCGGCGCAGCGACTCGACGTTGCCTTCGGAGCGCGCGATGTCTTCCTTCAATCGCTGCACGCGATCGAGGTATTTCTGATAGTTGCGCTCGTCGCCGCGGCGCTCCGGCTCGCCGGCGTTGTACTCCTGCCGCAGCTCGGCCAGCCGCTGCTCTTCGCGGCGCAGCTCGTCCTGCAGGATGCGGCGCCGGTCCAGGTCGCGGTTCTTCTGCGCGGCCGGATCGACTCGCGGGAAATTCGCGCTCGCAGCCGCCGGCGCGCCCGTTGCGCCCTGCGCAGCCGCAGGCTTCGGCGCAGGCTTGGGCGCCGGCAGCGTCGTCAGCTCGGGCAGTTCGATGCGCTGGCAGTTGCGCTGAGTCGCCGACGCCGGCGAGTTGCTGTACTCGATCACGCCGTTGTTCTCGCAACGGTAGATCTGTCCGAAAGCCACGCCCGACGGCACGACAGCGGCCGCCAGCACGATCACGATCGGCGCACGCATGACTCGCATCCCCACCACTTCCTGAATCTCGGCGCGCAGTGTAAAGCAAAAAGGGGACGGCCGGCCGTCCCCCTTGTCCGCGATCGCCCGAACGCATCGGCATCGGGCACGCGTCCGTTGCGATTAAGCCGAATAGTACATGTCGAACTCGACCGGATGCGTAGTCATCCGGAAGCGCGTGACTTCGTCGTGCTTGAGCTCGATGTACGCATCGATCATCGCGTCGCTGAACACCCCGCCGCGCGTGAGGAACTCGCGATCGCGGTCCAGGTGCTCGAGCGCCATGTCCAGCGACGAGCACACGGTCGGGATCTTCGCATCCTCTTCGGGCGGCAGGTCGTACAGGTTCTTGTCGGCGGCATCGCCCGGATGGATCCGGTTCTGCACGCCGTCGAGCCCGGCCATCAGCATCGCCGAGAACGCGAGGTACGGATTCGCGGTCGGGTCGGGGAAGCGGACCTCGATGCGCCGGCCCTTCGGGCTGCTGACGTACGGGATCCGGATCGATGCCGAACGGTTGCGCGCCGAGTACGCCAGCTTGACCGGCGCCTCGAATCCGGGCACCAGCCGCTTGTACGAGTTCGTTCCGGGGTTCGTGATCGCGTTCAGCGCGCGCGCATGCTTGATGATTCCGCCGATGTAGTACAGCGCGAAGTCCGACAGCCCGGCGTATTTCTCGCCGGCGAACAGGTTCTCGTTGCCCTTCCACACCGACTGGTGCACGTGCATTCCGGAGCCGTTGTCGCCGACCACCGGCTTGGGCATGAAGGTCGCGGTCTTGCCGTAGCTGTGCGCGACGTTGTGCACGACGTACTTCAGCAGCTGCAGCCAGTCGGCGCGCTGCACCAGCGTCGAGAACTTGGTGCCGATCTCGCACTGGCCGGCGCCGGCGACCTCGTGGTGATGGACCTCGACCGGAACGCCCATCTGCTCGAGGATCATGCACATCTCCGAGCGCATGTCCTGGAACGAGTCGACCGGCGGCACCGGGAAGTAGCCGCCCTTGACCGCGGGCCGGTGCGCGAGGTTGCCGCCCTCGTATTCCTTGCCCGTCGACCACGACGCTTCCTCGGAGTTGATCCGCACCGAGCAGCCCGACATGTCGACATGCCAGGTGACGGAGTCGAAGATGAAGAACTCCGGCTCGGGGCCGAAGTACGCGGTGTCGCCGAGCCCGGTCGACTTCAGATACGCCTCGGCCCGCTTGGCGAGCGAGCGCGGATCGCGGTCATAACCCTTGCCGTCGGACGGCTCGATCACGTCGCAGGTCAGGATCAGCGTCGGCTCTTCGCGGAACGGGTCCATGTTCGCGGTGGCCGGGTCCGGCATCAACAGCATGTCGGACGCCTCGATTCCCTTCCAGCCGGCGATCGACGAGCCGTCGAACGCATGCCCGTCGTTGAATTTCGATTCGTCGAACGCGGACACCGGCACCGAGACGTGCTGCTCCTTTCCGCGCGTGTCAGTGAAGCGGAAGTCGATGAACTTGACCTCGTTGTCCGAGATCTTCTTCAACACGTCCTTGGCAGTCGCCATTCGGTTCTCTCCTTTGAATTGGTCCGGTGAAAAAGCGGCGTCTTGCGCACGGCGACCGGGTTAGCAGGTTCCATGCCACTGGATGGGGCGCCGCGCCCCACCGGCGCGCCTCGGCGCAGCCGGATTTCCGGCCGGAACCGCCGCCGCGCACCGGTTCGGTGCGCCCCAATCCGAGGCATGGACCCCGGGGCGCACCATTGTAGTGCGGATTCAGGCTGCGTCGGCGTCAGCGCCCCACTTCCAATCCGCGAATCGCTCGCGCAGCCTGGCTTTCCAGAACTTGCCGGTCGAGGTCCGGGGGATCGCGTCGATCACGACGTACGCGTCGGGCAACTGCCACTTCGCGAACTGCGGCGCCAGGAACTCGCGCAGTTCCCGATCCGTCACGGCAGCACCCGGCTTGACGACGATGCACGCGAGCGGCCGCTCGGACCATTTCGGGTGCGGCACCGCAATCACCGCCGCCTCGGCGACCGCCGGATGCGCCATGATCGCGTTCTCCAGGTCGACCGAGCTGATCCACTCGCCGCCCGACTTGATCAGATCCTTGGTGCGATCGGTGATCCGCACGTAGCCTTCGGGATCGATCGCCGCGACGTCGCCCGTTCGCAGCCAGCCGTCGGCAGTGAACTTGTCCGATTCGGCGCCCACCTGGTGATAGGCGCCGGTGATGAACGGCCCGCGGACCTGGATCTCGCCGACGCTGTTGCCGTCCCACGCGCATTCGCCGGCGTCGTCGACGATTCGCAGCTCGACCAGCGGCGCCGCCATCCCGGCCGTCGCGCGGATCCGGAACCGCTGGTCGTCGCTCATCTGCTGCGGATCGGTCTTCTCGATCGCGGTCGTGGCCACCGGAGAGGTTTCGGTCATCCCCCAGCCCTGCACGACCTCGACGCCGTGGCGCGCGTACGCGCGGATCAGCGACTCGGGCACCGCGGCGCCGCCGACCAGCGTGCGCAGGTTCGGCGGGAACTTCCACCGGCCGGGGTTCGCCTCGTACAGCTGGATCATCGACAGCCAGATCGTCGGCACGCCCAGCGCCAGCGTCGGCGGCTCCTGCTCGATCAGGTCGAGCAGGTCCTGCGGATGCAGATGCGGGCCCGGAAACACCAGCTTCGATCCCTGCATCACCGCGCCGTACGGCACGCCCCAGCTGTTCGCATGGAACATCGGCGTGACCGGCAGCACGACGTCGCGGCTCGACAGCGACCACACCTGAGGCCCGATGCCGACCAGCGTATGCAGCACCGTCGAGCGGTGCGAGTAGACGACGCCCTTGGGGCGGCCGGTGGTCCCGGACGTGTAGCACATCGACACCGCATCGTTCTCGTCGTGCGGCTCGTAATCGAAGCCGCCTGGGGCCGCGTCGAGCAGCGCTTCGTAGTCGTCGTAGCCGCCCGCCATCGGCGCGCCGGAGAACGGGAACACGATTACCCGCTCGAAGCGATGCCGCTGCTCGAACTGGCGGTACAGCGGCAGCAGCACGTCGTCGACGACCAGGAACCGGTCTTCGGCATGATTCGCGATCCAGCCGATCTCGTCGGGTGCGAGCCGCAGGTTCAGCGTGTGCATCACGCCGCCGGCGGCCGGAATTCCGAAGTAGCACTCGAGGTGCGCATGATGGTTCCAGCACAGCGTCGCGACCCGGTCGCCGCGGCGCAGCCCGGCCGCGCGCAGCGCCGACGCGAGCCGCTGCGAGCGGCGGTAGAAATCGGCGAACGTGTGCCGCACCAGCGACTTGTCGGGACGCCGCGACACGATCGGCGTGGCCGGGTACAGCCGTCCCGCCCGCTCGAGCAGGTGGTTCAACGACAGCTGCGTTCGCATCATCGTGCTCTCGATCATCGCCTCCTCCAGCGTCTCGTCGTTCTGGCGCGCAACCTCTGGGGGTCAGCGCGCTGACGTCATCGTACCCGCTGCGTTCAGTCCGGCAGGAACATTTGCTGCAAATCGTTGAGGAACCGCCACCCGAGCGGCGTGGCGCGGATCACCGCCGGATCCCGATCGAGCAGCCCGCGCTCGACCGCGCGGCGCAGCGGCCCGGCAATGACGGCGAGCGGCAGGCCGGTGCGCTGCGGGAAATAGGCGCTGGGCACGCCGTCGCGCAGCCGCAGCGCGTTCAGCATGAATTCGAACGGCAAGTCGCGCGCCGGCAGCTCGTGCTGAGTCTCGATCGCATTGCCGGCGAGCGCGGCATCGATGTAGCGGCGCGGATGCCGATAGCGGGCGCTGCGAACGATCCGGTCCGCGAACGACAGCTTGCCGTGCGCGCCGGCGCCGATGCCAAGATAGTCGCCGAAGCTCCAGTAGTTCAGGTTGTGCCGGGAGCGGCGCTCGGGCTGCGAATACGCCGACACCTCGTAGTGCGAATACCCGGCCGCCGCAGCGCGCTCCTCGATCAGCTCCTGCATCCGGTGCGCAGTGTCGTCGTCCGGAAGCGGCGGCGGGAACTTCGCGAACAGCGTGTTCGGCTCCAGCGTCAGGTGGTAGTAAGACAGGTGCGGCGGCCGATACGCGAGCGCTTGCCGCAGATCCGCATCGAGCTTCTCGAGCGTCTGCAGCGGCAGCGCATACATCAAGTCGATGTTGAAGTTCTCGAACAGCGTCGCGGCCGCCTCGATCGCATCCTGCGCCTGCGAGGCGTCGTGGACGCGACCCAGCGACTGCAGCGCCTTGTCGTCGAAGCTCTGGATGCCGAGCGACAGCCGGTTCACGCCGGCTTCGCGGAATCCGGCGAAGCGGCCGCGCTCGAAGGTCCCCGGATTGGCCTCCATCGTCACCTCGGCATTCGGCGCGAGCCGCAACAGCGCGCGCACGATGCCCAGCAGCCGGTCGATCGATTCGGGCGAGAACAGGCTCGGCGTGCCCCCGCCGATGAACACCGACTGCACGCTGCGCCCCCACACCTGAGGCACCGACGCCTGCAGGTCGGCCTGCAGCGCATCGACGTATTCGCGCTCGGGAACGATCGCGTCGGCCTGGTGCGAGTTGAAGTCGCAGTACGGGCACTTGCGCAGGCACCACGGAATGTGCACGTACAGCGCCAGCGGCGGCGACTGCGCAACGCCGACCGGCCGATCGCGCGCCGGAGCGACCGTGACGCGCGCCGGCGCGGCGTTCACCCGATCAGCCTCGCGTCGTGCAGCTTGCCCAGCAGCGCGCGCATTGCCAGCCCGCGATGGCTGATCCGGTTCTTCTGCTCGGGCGAGAGCTCCGCGGCGGTTTTCCCGAGCGCGGGCAGCAGGAAATGCGGATCGTAGCCGAAGCCGCCCGAGCCGCGCGGCTGTGCGACGATCTCGCCGTGCCAGATCGCGTCGGCGATCACCGGCTGCGGATCCTCGGGCTCGCGCACCAGCACCAGCGCGCAGTAGTAATACGCGCTGCGGTCGGCATGCGCGGCGAGCTCGGCGACGAGCTTCGCGTTGTTCTGCGCATCGCTCGCGGACGCCTCGCCGACCGCAGCATAGCGCGCCGACCGAACGCCCGGAGCGCCGTGCAGCGCCGGCACGCACACCCCCGAGTCGTCGGCGAGCGCGGGCAAGCCGGTCGAGCGGCTCGCATGCCGGGCCTTGGTCAGCGCGTTCTCGACGAACGTCGGGTGCGGCTCGGGTGCATCCGTGACGCCGAGCTCGCGCTGCGAGACCAGCTCGACGCCGGCATCGGCCAGCAATGCCCGCATCTCGCGCAGCTTGCCGGCGTTGCCCGATGCCAGCACGACCCGGCCCAGCTTCACCGCAATGCCTTCAGCCGCGCGGATCCGCCTGCAGCGCCTGCCGCTGCAGCGCGATCAGCTCGCGGATCCCCTGCTGCGCCAGATCGAGCAGCGCATCGCACTGTGCGCGGGTAAACGGCGCGCCCTCCGCGGTCGCCTGCACCTCGACCAGTCCGCCGCTGCCCGTCATCACGACGTTCATGTCGGTATCGCACGCCGAATCCTCGATGTAGTCCAGATCGAGCAGCGCGACGCCGCCGCGCAGCCCGACCGACACCGCGGCGACGAAGTCGCGAATCGGCGATGCGGCGAGCGCGCCGGTTTCGAGCAGCCGTGCGACCGCGTCGTGCGCGGCGACGAAAGCGCCGGTGATCGCTGCGGTCCGCGTGCCGCCGTCGGCCTGCAGCACGTCGCAATCCAGCGTGATCGTTCGTTCGCCCAGCGCATTGAGGTCGAACACCGAGCGCAGCGAGCGCCCGATCAGGCGCTGGATCTCCTGCGTGCGACCGCTCTGGCGGCCGCGCGCGGCCTCGCGTTCGCCGCGCGTATGCGTCGCGCGCGGCAGCATGCCGTATTCGGC
>DATLGW010000631.1:0-1505 GCA_035540315.1 Burkholderiaceae bacterium
GCTCAGCCGATCGCCGAAAAGCGCGCGCAGCGCGTCGATCAGCGCCGGCGCCCGGTGGCGCCGGCGCTGATCGACGCGCTGCGCGCGCTTTTCGGCGATCGGCTGAGCACTGCGCAGGCCGTGCGCGATCACCACGGCCGCGACGAGTCGCCGTTCCCGGTCGTCGCGCCCGATGCGGTCGTATTCGCGCACACCACCGACGAGGTCGCTCGGATCGTCGCGCTCGCGCGTGAACACGACTGCCCGCTGATCCCGTACGGCGTCGGCTCCTCGCTCGAGGGCCACCTGCTCGCGGTGCAGGGCGGCATCTCGATCGACCTGTCGCAGATGAACCGCGTGCTGGCGGTGAACCCGGAGGATCTGACGGCGACCGTGCAGGCGGGCGTGACGCGCAAGCAGCTGAACGAGGAGCTGAAGGCGACCGGGCTGTTCTTCCCGATCGACCCCGGCGCCGACGCGTCGATCGGCGGCATGGCGGCCACGCGCGCGTCGGGAACGAACGCGGTCCGTTACGGCACGATGCGCGAGAACGTGGTCGGGCTGACGGTGGTCACCGCCGAGGGCAAGGTGCTGCGCACCGCGGGCCGCGCGAAGAAGTCGTCGGCAGGCTACGACCTGACGCGGCTGTTCGTCGGCTCCGAGGGCACGCTCGGCGTGATCACCGAGGTCACGGTGCGGCTGTATCCGGTGCCCGAAGCGATGTCGGCGGCGGTCGTGAACTTCCCTTCGCTGAAGGCGGCGGTCACGACGGTGATCCAGACGATCCAGCTCGGCGTTCCGATCGCCCGCAGCGAATTCCTGTGCGAGCACACGATCGGCGCGATCAACGCGCACAGCAAGACCGAGCTGCGGCAGGCGCCGACGTTGTTCTTCGAATTCCACGGCAGCGAATCGAGCGTGCGCGAGCAGGCCGAGACGGTGCAGGCGCTGGCGCGCGACAACGGCGGCCAGGACTTCGAATGGGCGATCCGGCCCGAGGATCGCAGCCGGCTGTGGAACGCGCGGCACAACGCGTACTTCGCCTGCCTGCAGGTGCGGACCGGTTGCCGCGCGATCTCGACCGACACCTGCGTGCCGATCTCCCGGCTCGCCGACTCCATCATCGGCGCGCGCCGCATCCTCGATTCGGCGAAGTTCCCCACGATGCTGCTCGGCCACGTCGGCGACGGCAACTTCCACGCGGTGCTGCTGGTCGACCCGAACGACCCGCAGGAGATGGCCGACGCCGAGCGGCTCAACGACGAGATCGTGCGACTGGCGCTGTCGATGGACGGCACCTGCACCGGCGAGCACGGCGTCGGGCTGCACAAGATGGGGTTCCTGCGCGAGGAGCTCGGCGACGACGCGGTCGAGCTGATGCGCCGCGTGAAGTCGGCGCTCGATCCGTCGAACATCATGAACCCGGGCAAGATCTTCTCGCTGTAGCGCAAGCAATTGCGCGCTCAGTCCGGTCCCTGCGACGCGCGGCGACACGCGCCGTCGCAGGCGCCGCCCGGCGGCTGGGA
>DATLGW010000632.1:0-12719 GCA_035540315.1 Burkholderiaceae bacterium
ACCCGTACCGTGCCGACGACGGCCGCGAGGACTTGCGCTCGGGCGGCGAACGGGTGACGCGCGGCGGAGACTACACGTTCGACTCGGCGCCCGAGCGGCTGACGACATGGCACCGGGCGGGCTTCTCGCGACGCCCGAGCACGGGCCACCGTCATATCGGATTCCGCTGCGCCGCCGACGCTTGATTCCCGCGCGGCCGGGCTTTTGCGCGAACCGGATTGCGGCACCCGCATCGGCCATTCGTCTTAGCTCTGACGGACCTGTTCCCGTTGACAGCGCCCCGGCACGGGCGCAAGCATAGGGCCGACGCAACAAGCGCGGCGCACTCGCTGTCACGCTCCAAAACCAACCGACGGGGGAGATCATGAGCTTGAAGGTGCTGATCGTCGACGACCATCCGCTGATGCGGGGCGCGCTTCGCATTGCCGCCGAGAGCTTGTCCGAGGCCGTGGAGATCGCGATGGCGGGCACCTTGGCCGAGGCGCTGGCGCAGCTGCGGGGTCCGGTCGCGCACGATCTGATCATCCTCGATCTGACGCTGCCCGATGCGCGCGGGATCGAGGCGCTGCAGCGGCTGCGCGACCTGCATCCGGAGATCGCCGTCACCGTGATCTCCGGCGACACCGAGCGCTCGACGATCCTGCGCTGCCTGGACGCCGGCGCCTGCGGCTTCATCCCCAAAAGCGCGAGCCACGAGCGCACGATCACGGCGCTGCGCCAGGTGCTGACCGGCGGGGTCTATCTGCCTCCGGAAGCGGCGGCGCGGCAGGATTTCGCGACGATGCAGCCCCCCAGCGTGCCGTTCGGCGCCGATCCGCGCCAGCTCGGCCTGACCGAACGTCAGATGGACGTGCTGCGGCTGCTGCTGCAGGGCCTGCCGAACAAGCTGATCTGCCGGCGGCTGGAGCTCGCCGAGGGCACGGTGAAGGTGCATGTGAGCGCGGTGCTGCGCGCGCTGGGCGTTCGAACCCGCACGCAGGCGGTGGTCGCCGCCGCGCGGCTGGGGCTGAAGTTCCGCGATCCGCCGGAGAAGCACTGAGTGCGGGTGACCCCTGCCGCCACGCAACACGACCAGGACACCAGCTATCGGCTGAAGCGCCGTGTCACGCTGGTGGGCGTCGTCGTCAACCTGCTGCTGGCGGCAGGCAAGATCGTGCTGGGGGTGATCGGGCGATCTCAGGCGCTGATCGTCGACGGCGTGCATTCGCTGTCGGACCTGGTCAGCGATGCGCTGGTGCTGGCGGCGGCGCGCAGCGCCAGCCGCGGCGCGGACCAGGAGCATCCGTACGGTCACGGCCGCATCGAAACGGCGGCGACGATGGGCATCGGCGTGCTGCTGCTGCTGGTCGCCGCAGGCTTCGTCTACGACGCCGCGATGCGGCTGATGAACCCCGAAGACCTGTGGGTGCCGGGATGGGTCGCGCTGGCGGCTGCAGTCGCCTCGGTCGCGTCGAAGGAATGGCTGTACCAGTACACGGTCGGGGTCGCGCGGCGCCTGCGATCGCGGCTGCTCGAAGCGAATGCCTGGCATCACCGCTCCGACGCGCTGTCGTCGGTCGTGGTCGTCGTCGGGGTGATCGGCGCGATTGCCGGCTACGCATGGTTCGACGCGCTGGCGGCGATCGTCGTTGCGGCGATGGTGGGCGTGATCGGTTGGAAGTTCATCTGGCAGGCGGTGCACGAGCTGGTCGACACCGGCGCCGATCCGCGGCAGCTGGCCGAGCTGCGCTCGGCCATCAAGTCGGTGCACGGAGTGCGCTCGCTGCATGACCTGCGCACGCGGCTGATGGGAGGCGAGTTGCTGGTCGACGTGCACATCGTCGTCGATTCGGCGGTCAGCGCCTCCGAGGGGCATCGGATCGCCGACGAGGTGCGCTCGCGGCTGCTGGATCGCGACAAGGCGGCCGACGTGCTGGTCCACGTGGATGCCGATCAGTCGCTGGACAACGAGGACGAGCGGCATCCGCCGCTGCGCGACCGCGTGCTCGCGGACCTGCGGCGCGTGTGGGCGCAGATTCCGGAAGCGGCCGCGACGCAGCGGACGACGCTGCATTACCGCGGCGAGCAGGTCGACGTCGAGCTGGTGCTGCCGCCCGACCGCGTCGCGCCGGAAGCGCTGCCGCAACTGCGTGCCCGGCTCGAGCAGGCGGCCGCGCCGCTGGGCTACGTGGGGCGGGTTTATCCGCTGATCGGCACGCTGGGCTCCGGCGTATGATGTCGCCGCGCGCCCGCCGCCTTGCGGGCGCGCGGCATCACAGGCAGCACGACCGAAAATGCGACTCGACGACGAATCGCGCCCGCCGGCGCTCGACAACCAGGAGGCGGTCCTGCGGCTGACGGCCGCGTCGTTCTTCGGGCATCTGTCGGAGATGTGCGAGGGCATCCTGGTCGTCGACCGCGATGCGCGGATCGCCTGGGTCAGCGACCGCTACGAGCGATACCTGCCGAACCTGGGCTTTTCGCGGCCCGACGAGATCATCGGGCGGCCGGTCGAGGAAATCGTACCGAACACGTTGATGCGCCGAGTCGTCGAGACCGGCCAGCCGATCCTGCTCGACATCATCGACGGCAAGGATCGCTCGTTCGTCGTCTCGCGTTTTCCGCTGCGCGATTCCGCCGGCGACGTGATCGGAGCCGTCGGGTTGATCCTGTACGACCACGTCGAGGCGCTCAAGCCGATCCTGAACCGGCTCGGCAATCTGCAGCGCGACCTCGACGAAGCGCGCCGGCAGCTGGCGACGCAGCGGCGAACGAAGTACAGCTTCGCGAGCTTCGTCGGCAACAGCCAGCAGACGATCGAGGTCAAGAGCCGCGCGCGCCGCGCCGCGGCGCTTAACAGCACCGTGCTGCTGATCGGCGAGACCGGCACCGGCAAGGAACTGATCGCGCAGGCGATCCATGCCGCGTCGGCGCGCGCGTCGCGTCCGTTCATCGCGGTCAACGTCGCTGCGATCCCTGAGACGCTGCTCGAGGCGGAATTCTTCGGCGTCGCGCCCGGTGCCTATACCGGCGCGGACCGGCGGATGCGCGACGGCAAGCTCAAGCTCGCCGACGGCGGCACGCTGCTGCTCGACGAGATCGGCGACATGCCGCTGCCGATGCAGGCCAAGCTGCTGCGCGTGCTGCAGGAGCAGGAATTCGAGCCGGTCGGTTCGAACTCGGTGATCCGGATCGACGTGCGGGTGATCGCGGCGACCAGCCGCGACCTGAAATCGCTGGTCGAGCGCGGCGCGTTTCGCGCCGATCTCTTTTACCGGCTCAACGTGCTGCCGATCCGGATCCCGCCGCTGCGCGAGCGGGTCGCCGATCTGCCGGCGCTGATCGAGCACCTGCTCGAGCAGATCGCCGCCGCGAACGGCCGGCCGGCCAAGGAGCTCACGCCGGATGCGATCGCGGCGCTGCAGCGGCTGCCGTGGCCGGGCAACGTGCGCGAGCTGCGCAACGTGCTCGAGCAGGCCTGCGCGATGACCGATCGGATGCGGCTGACGCTGGCGGACCTGACGGCACTGCTGCCGGCGCTCGCGCAGACCGATGCGGATGCCGACCTGCTGTCGGCCGCGGCTGCTCCGCTGTCGGCCGCGGCCACCGCACCCGAGACGGCGCCCGCGCCCCGGCCCGCCGCCACCACGCTCGCGACGACCCCGCCGATCGCCGCCGGCCCGGCGCTGGCGAGCGTTGCTCCGGTGGCGCTGTCGCAGCAGATCGCGCGCCTGGAGCGCGACGCGATTGCCGCAGCGCTCGCCGCATGTCGCGGCAACAAGCGCGATGCCGCCCGAATGCTCGGGATCTCGCGCGGAACGTTCTATCAGCGCCTGAAGAGCTACCAATTGCTCAATTCTTGAACGGATGGCCAAGTTTTGGACACTCGGAGGCCGTTCAGATGTGTCCACTAAATGAACATCGGTGCCGTCGACGCGCCTGATTTCCCAATCCAATCAGACAGTTGACGCATCTGGCCTGAATCCTGCGATGACGCGCGCTCGAACCGAGCCACGTCACGGAGGAGAAGACCCTATGTCTCGACGCACTTTCGTCCACGGCGCGCTGCTGGCTGCGCTGGTCGGCGCGACCGCCGCCACCGGTGCCCTGGCCCAACAGGGCAAGGACATCCGCATCGCGCACGTCTACAGCAAGACCGGCCCGCTGGAAGCCTATGGCAAGCAGACCGCCACCGGGCTGCTGCTGGGCCTGGAGTACGCGACCGGCGGCACGATGACCGTCAACGGCCGCAAGATCACCGTGATCGAGCGCGACGACCAGGGCAAGCCCGACGTGGGCAAGGCGCAGCTGGCGGCTGCATACTCGGACGATCGCGCCGACCTCGCGGTCGGACCGACGTCGTCGGGCGTCGCGTTGGCGCTGCTGCCGGTGGCCGAGGAATACAAGAAGATCCTGCTGGTCGAGCCGGCCGTCGCCGATTCGATAACCGGCGACAAGTGGAACCGCTACATCTTCCGCACCGGGCGCAACTCGAGCCAGGATGCGATCTCCAATGCGGTCGCGCTCGACAACGAAGGCACGGTGATCGCGACGCTTGCGCAGGACTACGCTTTCGGACGCGACGGCGTCAAAGCGTTCAAGGACGCGCTGAAGAAGGCGAAGATCGTCCACGAGGAATACCTGCCGACGAACACCACCGACTTCACGGCCGGCGCGCAGCGGCTGTTCGATGCGCTGAAGGACAGGCCAGGTCGCAAGGTGATCTTCATCATCTGGGCCGGCGCGGGCAATCCGTTCAAGATTGCCGATCTGAATCCGGGCCGCTTCGGAATCGAGATCGCCACCGGCGGCAACATCCTGCCGGCGATGGCTGCGTACAAGCAGTTCCCGGGCATGGAAGGCGCGACCTACTACTACTTCGCGATCCCGAAGAACCCGGCGAACAACTGGCTGGTCACCGAGCACTACAAGCGCTTCAAGTCGCCGCCCGATTTCTTCACCGCGGGCGGAATGGCCGCGGGAATGGCGATCGTCGAGGCGCTGAAGAAGACCAACGGCGACACCAGCACCGACAAGCTGATCGCGACGATGGCCGGCATGAGCTTCGACACGCCCAAGGGCAAGATGACCTTCCGCAAGGAAGACCATCAGGCGATGCAGTCGATGTACCACTTCAAGATCAAGGACGATCCGGCGTTCGCCTGGGGCGTGCCCGAGCTCGTGCGCGAGATCAAGCCCGAGGAGATGAACGTTCCGATCCGCAACAAGCGCTGATCCCTGCGGTCGCGCGGGGTATGGCCCCCGCGACCGCGCACCGGATACGGCGGCGCCACGCGCCGGCGGCGCGCCTGCCGCCGGCGAAGCCCCTGACGAACAACCGACTCGCGAGCCATGACGCCGAGCCTGGAAACGCGCGACCTCACGATCCGCTTCGGCGGTCACGTCGCAGTCGATCACGTGTCGTGCGCGTTCCAGCGCGGCACGCTGACCGCGATCGTCGGCCCCAACGGGGCGGGCAAGACGACTTATTTCAACCTGATCTCGGGCCAGCTGCGCGCAAGCGAAGGCGCAGTGCTGGTCGACGGCGACGACATCTCGACGCTGCCCGCGTCGCAGCGGATGCACCGCGGGCTGGGCCGCGCGTTCCAGCTGACGCAGCTGTTCCCGAACCTGACGGTGCTCGAGAACGTGCGGCTGGCCGTGCAGTCGCGCGCGCGCGTCGGCTTCGATCTGCTGCGGATCTGGAGCGATCATCGCGAGCTGATCAACCGCGCATCGGCGATCCTCGAGGACGTCGGACTGCAGTCGAAGGCCCAGCAGACGGCGAGCAGCCTGCCGCACGGCGACCAGCGCAAGCTCGAGGTCGCGATGCTGATCGCGCTCGAGCCGCAGGTGTTCATGTTCGACGAACCGACCGCCGGCATGAGCAACGACGAGGTCCCGGTGGTCCTCGAGCTGATCCGGCGCCTGAAATCGCAGCGCGACAAGACCGTGCTGCTGGTCGAGCACAAGATGGACGTCGTGCGCGAGCTGGCCGACCGCATCATCGTGCTGCACAACGGCGCGCTGGTCGCCGACGGCGAGCCGGCCGCGGTGATCGCGTCGCCGATCGTGCAGCAGGCCTACCTGGGAGCCTCCGGTGAACGCTGATTCCCTGTTGCAGCTGCAGGGCGTGCACACGCACATCGGCGCCTACCACATCCTGCACGGCGTCGACTTCGCGGTCGCCGAAGGCGGCACCACGGTGCTGCTGGGCCGCAACGGCGCAGGCAAGACCACGTGCCTGCGCACGATCATGGGACTGTGGCATGCCTCGGCAGGGCGCATCGCATTCGGCGGCGCCGACATCGCTGCGCGCCCGACGTCGGAGATCGCGCAGCTCGGCATCGCGTACGTGCCCGAGAACATGGGCATCTTCTCCGATCTGACGGTGCGCGAGAACATGCTGCTCGCGGCACGCGCGGCGCGCTCGCTCGCCGACCTGGACACGCAGCGGCTCGACTGGATCTTCGGATTCTTTCCGGCGCTGAAGAAGTTCTGGCTGCATCCGGCGGGCAAGCTGTCGGGCGGCCAGAAGCAGATGCTGGCGATCGCGCGCGCGATCATCGAGCCGCGGCGGCTGCTGCTGGTCGACGAGCCGACCAAGGGGTTGGCGCCGGCGATCATCTCGAACCTCGCCGACGCGTTCCGGGAGCTCAAGGCGCTGAAGACGACGATGCTGCTGGTCGAGCAGAACTTCCGCTTCGCCAGCCAGCTCGGCGAGCACGTCGCGGTGATGGACGACGGCCGCATCGTGCACCGCGGCACGATGGCGGAGCTGCGCGACGACCCGGACCTGCAGCAGCGACTGCTGGGGCTCGCGGTCGCCGCCGCCCACTGACAGGAGCACCTGACGATGGCTTCCGTCTCTCCGCCGGCCGCAACGGTTGCGACCGAGCTGCCCGGCACGCGGCTCGACCTCAAGCCGATCCTGCTGATCGTCGGACTGGCGGCGATCGCGCTGCCGCTGATCGGTTCGCCGTCATCGTGGCTGACGCTGACGGTCGCCGGGCTGGCGATGGGGATGATCATCTTCATCATCGCCTCCGGGCTGACGCTGGTCTTCGGCCTGATGGACGTGCTCAATTTCGGCCACGGCGTGTTCATCGCGCTCGGCGCGTTCCTCGCGACCAGCGTGCTCGCGCCGCTGGCCGGCTGGACCACGGCGCCGAGCTTTGCGCTGAACTTCGGCGCGGTGTTCGTCGCGATGCTGGTCGCGATGGCGGTGTGCGGCGCGGTGGGCCTCGCGTTCGAGCGCGTGCTGATCAAGCCCGTCTATGGCCAGCATCTAAAGCAGATCCTGATCACGATGGGCGGCATGATCGTCGGCGAAGAGATGATCAAGATGATCTGGGGGCCGCAGCAGATTCCGCTGCAGCTTCCGACGACGTTCCGGGGCGCGGTGCTGATCGGCGATGCGGCGATCGAGCGCTACCGGCTGATCGCGGTCGTGATCGGGCTCGTCGTGTTCGTCGCGATGGCCTGGGTGCTGTCGCGCACGAAGGTCGGGCTGCTGGTGCGCGCCGGCGTCCAGGATCGCGAGATGGTCGAGGCGCTCGGTTACCGGATCCGGCGGATGTTCATCGGCGTGTTCGTGACCGGCTCCGCGCTCGCCGGCCTGGGCGGCGTGATGTGGGCGCTGTACCAGCAGAACGTGATTCCGCAGATCGGCGCGCAGGTCAACGTGCTGATCTTCATCGTGATCATCATCGGCGGGCTCGGCTCGACGCTCGGTTGTTTCGTCGGCGCGATGCTGGTCGGGCTGATGGCGAACTACACCGGCTTCCTGGCGCCGAAGGTCGCGCTGTTCTCGAACATCCTGCTGATGGTCGCGATCCTGCTGTGGCGGCCGCAGGGCGTATATCCGGTGACCGGACGTTGAGCGGGAGGCGATGATGCTGCGTCAACTGCTGTCGGAGGATCTGCCGCGCAACCGCTGGCTGGCGGCCGCGCTGATCGCGATCGTGCTCGCGCTCGCGCTCACGCCGTTCATCGCGCCGGGCGCGAAGGCGCTGAACGTGGCGGCGAAGATGCTGGTGTTCATCCTGCTCGTCGCCAGCTACGACCTGCTGCTCGGCTACACCGGCATCGTATCGTTCGCGCACACGATGTTCTTCGGGCTCGGCGCATACGGCGTCGCGGTCGCCTGCACCCGGTTGGGGCCGACCTGGACCGCCGTTGCGCTCGGCATCGCCGTTGCGCTGGTGCTTTCGATCGCGCTGGCGCTGGTGATCGGCTTGTTCAGCCTGCGGGTGCGCGCGATTTTCTTCGCGATGATCACGCTCGCGGTCGCGAGCGCGTTCCAGACGCTTGCGTCACAGCTGTCGGAGATCACCGGCGGCGAGGACGGCCTGTCGTTCCGGGTGCCGCCGGTGCTGTCGCCGGCCTACCGGCTGGTCGAGGAGCCGGTGCTGGGCGCCAGCCTGGACGGCCGATTCCTGACGTACTACCTGCTGTTCTTCGTCGTCGCCGCGCTGTTCCTGATCCTGCTGCGGATCGTGAATTCGCCGTTCGGCCGCGTGCTGCAGGCGATCCGCGAGAACGACTTCCGCGCCGAGGCGATCGGCTATCGGATCGTCTGGTATCGGACCGCATCGAACGTGATCGCCGCCGCGTTCGCGACGATCGCCGGCGCGCTGCTCGCGCTCTGGCTCAGGTACAACGGTCCCGACACGACGCTGTCGTTCGAGATCATGCTCGACGTGCTGCTGATCGTCGTGATCGGCGGCATGGGCACGCTCTACGGCGCGATCATCGGCTCGACGCTGTTCGTGCTCGCGCAGAGCTACCTGCAGGACCTGATGGCGCTGATCTCGGCCGCGGCCGCTGCGCTGCCGGTGATTCCGGTGATGTTCACGCCGGACCGCTGGCTGCTGTGGCTCGGCGTGCTGTTCGTGCTGTCGGTGTACCACTTTCCGTCCGGCATCGTCGGGCGGCTGCGCGCGCTGCGGGTTTGAGCGGAGCCGGAACTGTCGTGAACCTGCCGCGAACGCTCTCCCAGCGCGACTTCGACCGCTTCGCCGCGCTGACGCGCGACGCGAATCCGGTCCACGTCGACCCGGCGTTCGCGCGCACGACGCACCTGGGCGCCACGGTCGCGCCGGGGATGTTCCTGTTCGCGCTGATCTCCGCAGCGATATCGCAACGACTGCAGCCCGCTCATCCGCGCGGCTGGCTGCCGCTGTCGCAGACGCTGACGTTTCCGGCGCCGACTTTCGTCGGCGACACCGTGACGGTGTCGGTCGCAGCGGCCTCCGGCGAAACGGGCGCCTACGAGGTCGGCATCGCGAACCAGCAGCGGCAGCCGACGGCGACCGGATACACGCGGATCGCCGCGGCCGGCTCCGATTACCGGCCGGTGATCGACGACGAGCTCAACCGCACCGACCTCGATTCGGACACCGAGCTGCTCGGGCTCGCGCTCGGGCAGCAGGCCAGCGCCGCGCGCGTTTTCGAAGCATCCGACCTCGACGAATACGTCGACCTCAGCGGCGACCGCAATCCGCTGGTCGCGCTGCGTGCGGCCGCCCGCGACGTCGGGCTGCCCGACCGGCTGCTCGCGGCCCCGCTGCTCGGCGGCATGCTGTCGGACCTGCTCGGTGCGCAGCTGCCGGGACTGGGAACCGGCTGGGTGCGCCAGTCGCTGGCGTTCCACTCGCCGAGCCACGCGGGTCAGCGGCTCACCGCAACCGTCACCGTTACGCGGCTGCGCCGCGATAAGCAACTGGTCAATCTCGGCTGCCTGATCGCCGCCGACGACGGCCGCAGCATCGCGACCGGCGAGGCGTTGGTGCTGGTCCGAAACCTCGCGCAGCGGCCGGCGGCCTGACCCGCGTTGCGCCGCGCCGGCGCGATACGTTCGCTCGTGCTTCAGCCCCAGGGGAACGCGCTGCGCGGCGGCAGCGCGGCTCCGATTCTCGGATCGTCGGCCAGCCGCAACCCCTCGTTCCACTTCGCCATGCGCTCGCTGCGCGCGAACGAGCCGACCTTCAGCTGCGCGATTCCCCACCCCACCGCCAGGTGCACGATCGTGACGTCCTCGGTCTCGCCCGACCGCGCGGACACGATCGTGCCGAACCCGGCATCGCGAGCGGCGCGCGCCGCCTCGGCCGCTTCGGTCAGCGTGCCGATCTGGTTCGGCTTGATCAACGCGGCATTGCCTGCGCCGGCGGCGGCCGCGCTGCGGATCCGTGCGGCATCGGTGACGACCGCGTCGTCGAGCACGACCTGGACTCGCGGGCCGGCCTCGCGGGTGAACGCGGCCAGTCCCGGCAGATCGTCCTCGGCCAGCGGATCCTCGATCGACACGATCGGGTAGCGGCGCAGCCAATCGGCGAGCAGCGCGATCATCTGCGCGGTGTCGAGCTCGCGCGCCTCGCGGGCGAGCCGGTAGCGCCCGCCGCGACCGAAGTTGCTCGCGGCGACGTCGATCGAGATTCCGACCTGCTCGCCCGGCGCCAGCCCGGCGCGCTCGATCGCGCGCACCAGCGCTTCGAGCGCCTGTTCGTTGCGATCGAACGCCGGCCAGAACCCGCCTTCGTCGGCCACGCCCTGCAGCCGTCCGTGCTCGGCCATCCACAACCCTGCGGCGCGGTAGACCTCGGCGGTCCAGTCGAGCGCGGTCGGATAGTCGGGGGCGCCGATCGCGACCACCATCAGGTCCTGCAGGTCGATGCGGCCGCCCGCGTGCGCGCCGCCGCCGAAGATCTGGATCTCCGGCAGCGGCAATGCCGGCCGCGAAGGGCCCGAGTGCAGGTGCTGCCACAGCGGCATGCCACGAGACGCCGCGGCCGCATGCGCGACCGCCATCGACACCGCAATCGTCGCATTGCCACCGAGCCGCGCCTTGGCGGCCGTTCCGTCGAGCGCGATCAGTCGCCGATCGACGCCGTGCTGGTCGCATGCATCCACGCCGCGAAGCGCGGCGCGGATCTCGCCGTCGATCGCCGCAATCGCGCCGCGCACGTCCATCCCGCCGAACGCGCTGCCGCCGTCGCGGCGGTCGACCGCTTCGCCGCTGCCGGTGGAAGCGCCTGCCGGCGCGATCGCTCGGCCGACGCTGCCGTCGGCCAGATGCACCTGCGCTTCCACCGTCGGGCGGCCGCGCGAGTCCCACACGCGCCGGCCGCGGACCGTCTCGATCAGCGTACTCACTGCCGCACCGCCTCTCCCCATTCGGCCGCGATGTCGGCCACGCGCGGCGCAGGCTGCGCAACGCGGGCCAGCGCGAATCGTCGCACGCGCTCGCGATCCGCGTCGTCGGTCAGGTATTCGACCGGCGACTTGCCGTCGACGCGCGCCAGCATCAGCGCCGGCAACAATGCGGCCGCGCGGCGCTCCAACGCCGCCGGCGGCTCCCAGTCGACCTGCTCGAGATAGCCGCCGGCCAACGCGTCGAAGCATTGCAGATAGCCGACGGCGTTCGCCGGCCGCCAGGCGCACTTCAGCAGCAGATGATTCAGGCAGAACGCCAGGTCGAATGCGGGATCGCCGTACCACGCGCATTCCGCATCGAGCAGTACCGGACCCGCCGGGCCGACCAGAATGTTCTTCGGGCTGACGTCGCCGTGGACCAGCGCAAGCCGGGTCGCCGCCGTCGTCGCGACCAGCGCGTCGAGCCGCTCGGCGACCCGCGGATGGCGCCGCGCCGCCTCGACCAGATACGGCTCGAGCCGCAGCGCATGGAACAGCGCATCGGTCGGGAATTGCGCTGCGACTCGCGCGTCGCCCGCAGTGCCGCGATGGATCGCCGCCAGCCGGGCGGCGAGCGCACCCGCCACGAAGGCGTCGATGCGTCCGTCGCGCAACTCGCCCTTCCACACCGGATGCTGCTCCGGGTCGAGATATGCCATCACCAGCGCTTGCGCCGGCGCGTCATAGCCGTACAACTGCGGCGCCGCACCCGGTGCGAGCCGCTGCGCAACCTCGAGCCAGCGCGCTTCGTAGCAGCTGCGCTCGACCGGAACCTGCCAGTCGGCCGCAACCCGCAGCTTCGGCAGCGCCCGCTTGAAGCACCAGCGCCGGACGCCGCTCTCGACCCGCCAGATGTCGGACGACACGCCGCCGGCCAGCGGCTCGCAGCGCAGCGGCAGGTCCGCATCCGCCAGCAAGCCCAGGCGCAGCAGGACCGCGCGGATCAGCGCAGGACTGGTCGTCTCGCCTTGGCCGGTCACGGCCGAGTTCTCGGGACCGCTCGTCGGATGTGCCACCAGTATCGATTGCGGGAAACCCTGATATCGCGTATTATCACGGTTGCTAGATCGTCAAGTCGCCGACCCGATCGGCGGTCTCCGCTGCCTTTCCGGCAGTCGCCAGATACGTCAATCGTCCGATTGCTTCAAACCCGGTTCCTTGATCTTCGTGCGGCACGGGATTTCTCGTGTCTTTGACATCAAGTCGTTTTATTTATTTTTGGATTGATAGAGAGTGAGTACGCAAACCGGAATCGTGAAGTGGTTCAACGAGTCGAAGGGCTTCGGCTTCATCGCCCCTGATCAAGGCGGCAAAGACGTCTTTGCCCATTTCTCGGCGATCGCTGGCGCGGGATTCAAGTCGCTGCGCGAGAATCAGCGGGTCGAGTTCACCGTCGTCACCGGCCCGAAGGGCCAGCAGGCAGCGAACATCCGTCCGCTCGACTGACGCGACGCGATCCACGCCGCGGCGAGCGCTGATCCGCTTGCCGTGCGACGACCTGGCCCGGAAATCCCGGGTCCGATGAAAGCCCGGCACTGCCGGGCTTT
>DATLGW010000633.1:0-4358 GCA_035540315.1 Burkholderiaceae bacterium
GCGCCGCGGCGCGCACCTCGGCGTCGCTGCGTCCCTGCAGCATCATCCGCAGCAAGCGCGATGCGATCCGCGATCGCACCAGCCGCTCGATCCGCATCGGCTCGACGTCCGCGATGCGCGCGCGAAGCTGCGGCATCGCGATCCGCAGCCGCTGTTGCAGCAGCCCGCGGCACGGATTGTTGAAGAACCAGAGCAGCCGCTGGAGGTCGACGCGCCGCAGCTCGGCTGGCGGCGGCGGCAGCGCGGCGGCGAAGAACGCGCCGCTGCGCGCGGTGCCCGCTGCATCGTCGGCACTGCCGTCGTCCGCCTCGTCGCCGCTGTCGGCGTCGACAGCGATCGCCTGCGCTGCCGGCGACGACGGCGGAGGTGCCGACGCAGCGAGCCGGTTGCGCAGCGCGGCGAAGTATTCGGAATCGAAGCTGCGGCAGCGCGGATCGCCGCCGGCGGTGAAATAGCGGTCGGAGAACGGCTGCAGCGGATGCTCGACGATCAGCCGGCGGCGCAGCGCGTCGGCCGATGCCGGATCGGCCGGATCGGAGGCGGCAAGACTCGCCGCTTCCAGCAGCTCGGCCACCAGCACCGACGGCGGGATCGCGCTGTTGTCGCGGATGTTGCGGCCGGTGTGGCTGAGGTACAGCCGATCGCGCGCCGCGAGCAGCAGATCGAGGAACAGGTTGCGCTCGTCGTCGCGACGCTGGCGGTCGCCGGCGCGCGGGTCTGCCGCCATCAGGTCGAACTCGAGCGGCGGCGTCGACGACGGGAACGCGCCGTCGTCCAGTCCGATCGCGCAGACGATCCGGAACGGCAGCGCGCGCAGCCCGGCGATCGACGCGAACGTGACCGTGCCGCCGGGCACTGCACCGCGCGACGCATCGTCGAGCAGATCGCGCAGCGCATGCCGGATCACGTCGAACGGCAGCGGCGTTCGCGGCGCCGCCGACGCATTCGCATGCAGCGTCGCGATCGCGCGTTGCGCGTCGCGCAGGTCCTCGATCGACCGCGGATCGGCGCGCACCAGCGACTCGAGCGCGTGCAGCAACGTCGCTTGCCAGCCGCCGGCGTCCTTCGGCTCGATGCAGTCGTGCCGCAGCGCGACGAGCGTATCGACGAAGCGCCAGAAGCGCCCCAGCGCGAGCGCCGGCTGCCCCTCGGGATCGCCGGCGCCCAGACGCCCGTCGATCGGCTCGTCGCTGTCGCCGATCGCGTACGCGAGAAACAGACGCTGCAGCCCGTCGGCGAAGCAGTGACGATCGTCCGGCGGCACGCCGAACGCCGCGCGGTGCTCGCCGTCGGCGCCCCAGCAAATGCCGGCGTCGTCGACCCACTCGCGGATCCGCTCGATGTCGTCGGCCGCCAGCCCGAAGCGGCGCGCGACCGGTTCCTGCTCGAGCAGATCGAGCACCGCGTTCGCCGGCAGCCGTCCCGCGACCAGCGCGAGCGCATCGTCGAGCGCCCGCGCGACCGGGTTCGTGCGCCGCCGTCGCAGGCCGCTGATCCGGTACGGAATCGACCGCGCGCGCGGCGCGGTGCCGAACACGGCGTCGATCGCCCCGGCCGCGCGCTCCAGGTCGGGCGTGACGACCAGCACGTCGGTGGGCCGCAGCCCCGGATCCGCGGCGAACATCGCGAGCAGCTGATCGTGCAGCACCTCGACCTCGCGCGTCAGCGAATGGCACACGTGCAGCTCGATGCTGCGGTCGCCGTCGGCGATGCGCACGCTGCCGGGCTCGAGCGGGTTCAGGTCGAGGATCGCGTTCTGCAACGCGGCGAGCAGCGTGCGCTGCGGCGCCGCCGCGAAATCGGCGCGTTCGCGGGCGGTCGCGACGTCGTCGCCGGCAAGCAGGCCCAGATAGGCCTGCGTCTGCTTACCCCAGCTCGCGAGCAGCTCGTTGCCGACCTCGCGATACGCATCGGTGCCGCGCACCGCCATCGCGCCGAGCTGCTTGCGGTCGACGGTGTCGAACCAGAACTCGCGGCACGGGTTCAGCGCGTAGAAGTGGACGTCGATCCACCCGGCGAGCTCGCGCAGGATCTGCAGATACAGCGGCGGCAGGTTCGGCACGCAGAACACGTGCACGGCGGCCGGCAGGTCGTCGAGCGGTTCGCTCGCGCCGGCACCGCCGTCGGATGCCCGCTGCAGCGCGCCGAAGAAAAGCGCCGAAGGATGCTCGGGCGCTGCTCCGATCTGCTCGATCAGCCGCCGCCACAGCCGCGACTGCCACATCGCGTCGAGCCGCCGGTCGCCGTCGAGCCGCGCGATCGGCGCAGGTTCTGCGGCCGACCATGCCTGCAGCCAGTCCGGCCGGTACACCACGTATTGGTCGAACAGTGCCGCGATCCGCTGTGCCAGCTCGAAGCGCATCAGCCGATCGGCGCGACGCAGGTAATGCCGCAGCCGCGGCGAGCTCGCGATCTCCGGATCCTCGAGCAGCGGATCGATCCGCCAGGCGAGCAGCGCCGGATCGAACGGCGAGCGCTCGCTGACCGGAACCCGCTTCGAGAACTGTGCCCACAGCCATTGCGCGAGGAACGAGAACTCGGCGCCGGCGAAAACCCCGTGGCGGTCGGCGATGCCGAGCTCGACGCGGCGGCGCATCGCGGCGCTCGGGACGACGATCTGCGGCGGGGCCAGCGGGTCGCTCGGCGCGTTCGCGCAGTCGGCGATCAGCCGCTCGAGCAGGATTTCGAACCGGTTGGACCAGGTGAGGCAGAACATGCACCGCGAATCGTAACCGGTGACCGGGCTCGCCCGGTGAGCCCGGCGCGGCAACGCAGGCAGCGCTTCGCAGGGCCGCCCCGGGGCCCGCAGCGCAGTCGCGTTATTCTTGGGCGTCTCCGACCGCCCCGTGATGAACGAATCCGATGCCCGCGACGCGCTGCTGGTGCGCGCATACGAAACTTCGGCCGCCGAGCAGGCCGCATGGGGCGCCGACGATCGCGACTCCGCGACGCGCACCGCGGCCGCCGAAGTGGGGGAGCGCGCGAGCGCCGACGTGTTCATCGCGACGCGATCGCGGCTTGCCGCCGAACGCCTGCGCGCGCGCGATCCCGCAGCCCGCCGCGCCGCGTCGGCGCTGACGTGGCGCTCCGGAATCGGCGCAGCGCTCGCCGCGGCAGCGTTTGCGGCCGGTGCGGCATTCGATGCGATCGGCAGCGGCCAGCGGGTGAACCTGCTCGCGCCGCCGCTGCTGGCGCTGATGGTCTGGAACCTCGCCGTTTATGCCGCGATCGCGATCCGGGCCGTATCGGCGGGACCGGATGCGGCGGCAGTGCGCGGACCGCTGGCGGCGTCGTTCGCGCGGATCGCGCGCCGCGGCATCGGCGCCGCCCGGGATCCGGCGGCGCCGCCATCGCCGCTCGCACGTTTCGCGGCGGACTTCGGTCGCGCTTCGGCGCCGCTGACCGCTGCGCGGATCGCGCTGGCGTTCCACCTGGCGTCGATCGCATTCGCGCTCGGCGCGCTCGCCGGCATGTACGTGCGCGGGCTGCTGTTCGAATATCGCGCCGGCTGGGAAAGCACGTTCCTCGACGCCGGCGCGGTCCGTGTTGTGCTCGCGCTCGTGCTCGGCCCGGCATCGGCGCTCACCGGGATCCCGTTGCCGGACGTCGCGCAGATCGACGCGATGCGTTTTCCGCAGGCCGCAGGCGAGCGCGCCGGCGCATGGATTCACCTGTACGCGGTCACCGTCGTGCTCGTCGTCGTGCTGCCGAGGCTCGCGCTCGCGGTCGCGGCGCAGGTCCGCGTGCGCAGACTGCGGAGTTCGTTCCCGCTCGATCTCGACGATGCGTATTTCGGCGCGCTGTCGCGCGCGCATCACGGCCGGGTCGCGCGCATCGTCGCAGTGCCGTACAGCCACCGGCTCGGCGCGGGCGCGGCCGCGGGCCTGCAGCGAACGGTCGAGGCGGCGTTCGGGCCGGCGCGGCTGTCGCTTGCGCCGGCGGTCGGATACGGCGACGAGGCGGCGGCTGCCGGTGCGCTCGCGGTCGCGTCGGCGGCTGCCGGTGGCGATTCCGCCGATCCGAACGCGGCGCCGATGCTCGTGCTGGCGATCGTGTCGTCGACCGCGACGCCGGAAGCCGATGCGCACGGCGCGTTCGCCGATGCGCTCGCTGCGGCGCTGCCGCCGCGCGTGCCGATGCTGGTGCTGGTCGACGAGTCGGCGTTCGTCGAGCGGTTCGGCACCGAGGATCCGGCCGCGGCGCGGCGACGCAACGAGCGGCGCCAGGCGTGGACGCGGCTGCTGGGCGCAGCGGACCGGCAACCGCTGTTCGTCGATCTGGAGCGCGCCGAACCGCAGGCGACTGCCCGGCTGTTGCACGACGCGCTGGACCGGCTCGTGCAGCGCGAGGCGGTATGA
>DATLGW010000634.1:0-2962 GCA_035540315.1 Burkholderiaceae bacterium
CACCGTCGGCCGCTGCTCGGGGTCGTCGCGGCTGCAGATCTCGCCTGGCGGCTTGTGGTACAGCAGCACGCGCGGCGGCGTCTGCGGCGCGCGCCGGTTCAGCGGCTTGCCGTTGATGCGCACCTGGTCGCTCGGCCCGATGCGCTCGGGCAGCGGCGACACGCCGCCGGTGCAAGGCCAGCGGCGCGGACGCGGGGGACAGGGCGGTGGCCGGGGCATGCCCGCCGGCGGCCCGGCCCGTCCGCCCGGACCGCGCGGCGGCCCGCGGCCCCCGGGCGGGCGCCCGCCGGGCAAGCGCAGGCCGCCGCGCTGACCGCTGCGCCTTCGGCTCAGCCGGACTCTCGCAGTCGCCCGGCGGCGGCACGGGGCGAGCCGCTGCGCGGCGAAACGGGGCCGATCATGCATTGAGCGATCCGGCGTTTTCGCTTATAATTCAAAGGCTGGACGCAACGCGTTTGGACCCGACCGCCGTCGGGTGCGGACCGTGCTGGAGAGGGAACACGGGGCGCGGCTGGGCCTCGAACGAAGAATGGGCTGGCAAGGCCCATTTTTTATTCCAGCCGGTGGATTCGAGCGGGTGGCGCGCGGGGCGCGGAAATTGGGCAAGAGGTGCGTGTTTGGCCGCGGTGCAGGACATCGTCGAGCGGGCCGTCGGTGGGATGGGTTACGAGCTGGTCGATCTGGAGCTCGGCGCGGGCGGGCTGCTGCGGGTGTTCATCGACGCGCCGGCCGGTATCCGGATGGAGGACTGCGAACGCGTCAGCCATCAGCTGTCGCGGGTGCTCGCAGTCGAGGACGTCGACTACCAGCGCCTGGAGGTGTCGTCGCCGGGCTTGGATCGGCCGCTGAAGAAGCCGGCCGACTACGAGCGATTCTGCGGCGCGGAAGTGACGTTGAAGCTGCGGCGTGCGTTCGAGGGGCGCCGCAATTTCACCGGGGTGCTCGGACGCGAGGAAGACGGCCGCTGGTCGCTCGACTTCGCCGACGGCAAGGGCAACACGGTGCGCCGGCTGGTGTTCGCGCTCGACGAGGTCGAGCGGGCCCGGCTGGTGCCGAAGTACAGGTTCTGACGGTTTTGGGGGATTGGCGATGAGCCGCGAGATTCTGATGCTGGTCGACGCGCTCGCGCGCGAGAAAAGCGTTGCGCGCGAGGTCGTGTTCACCGCGCTCGAGAGCGCGCTCGCGTCGGCGACGAAGAAGCGATTCAAGGAAGAGGTCGACGTGCGCGTGTCGGTGGACCGGGCGAGCGGCGAGCACGAGTCGTTCCGGCGCTGGCTGGTCGTGCCCGACGGCGAGCTCGAAGACCACGACGTGCAGATCATCCTGTCGGAGGCGCAGAAGCAGATCGCCGACATCCAGGTCGGCGACTACATCGAAGAGGAGCTCGAGCCGATCGAGTTCGGTCGCATCGGCGCGCAGGCGGCCAAGCAGGTGATCCTGCAGAAGATCCGCGATGCCGAGCGCGAGCAGATAATCGACGATTTCCTCGGCCGCGGCGATTCGCTGCTGTCGGGAACGATCAAGCGAATGGATCGCGAGGGCGCGATCATCGAGTCCGGCAAGATCGAGGCGCGGCTGCCGCGCGACCAGATGATCCCGAAGGAGAACCTGCGGGTCGGCGACCGGGTGCGCTGCTACGTGTCGAAGGTCAACCGCGAAGGCCGCGGGCCGCAGCTGTTCCTGTCGCGCACCGCGCCCGAGTTCATCATGAAGCTGTTCGAGCTCGAGGTGCCCGAGATCGAGCAGGGGCTGCTGCAGATCAAGGCGGCTGCGCGCGATCCGGGCGTGCGCGCGAAGATCGCGGTCCACACGACCGACCGCCGCATCGACCCGATCGGCACCTGCGTCGGCGTGCGCGGCTCGCGTGTGCAGGCGGTCACCGGCGAGCTGGCGGGCGAGCGGGTCGACATCGTGCTGTGGTCCGAGGATCCGGCGCAATTCGTGATCGGCGCGCTGGCGCCGGCGAACGTGCAGTCGATCGTCGTCGACGAGGAGCGCCACAGCATGGACGTGGTCGTCGACGAGGACAACCTCGCGCTGGCGATCGGCACCGGCGGACGCAACGTGCGGCTCGCATCGGAGCTGACCGGCTGGCAGATCAACATCATGACGCAGGAAGAAAGCCAGCAGAAGCAGGAGACCGAGCGCAGCGCACTGCGTGCCGTCTTCATGGAGAAGCTCGACGTCGACGAGGAGGTCGCCGACATCCTGATCGACGAGGGTTTCACCAGCCTCGAGGAAGTCGCCTACGTGCCGATCAACGAGATGCTCGAGATCGAGGCGTTCGACGAGGGCACGGTCAACGAGCTGCGCAACCGCGCGCGCAACGTGCTGCTGACCGAGGCGATCGCCAAGGAAGAGAAGCTCGAGTCGACGACCGAGGATCTGCTGTCGCTCGAGGGAATGGACCGCGACCTGGCGGCCAAGCTGGCCGACGCGAACGTGCACAGCCGCGACGAGCTGGCCGAGCTGTCGGTCGACGAGCTGACGGAGGCGACCGGTCTGGACGAGGAGCGCGCGAAGACGCTGATCATGAAGGCGCGTGCACACTGGTTCGAGAACGAGTCGGCCGAGAAGGTAATGAATGGCTAGCATCAACGTATCGAAATTCGCTGCGGAACTGAAGGTTCCGGCCGAAGTGCTGCTCGAGCAGCTGCGCGCGGCCGGGGTCGACAAGGTCTCGCCCGACGACCTGCTGACCGAGAACGACAAGGAGCAGCTGCTGTCGGCGCTGCGTCGCGCGCACGGCGCCGAGGACGCGGCCAAGAAGAAGATCACCGTGGTGCGCAAGCACACGTCGGAGATCAAGCAGGCCGACGCGAGCGGGCGCGCGCGCACGATCCAGGTCGAGGTGCGCAAGAAGCGCGTCTTCGTCAAGCGCGAGGCGGGAGACGGCGCCGGTGCCGATCGCCAGCGCGAGGTTGTCCTCGTCGACGACCACGTCCATGCTGTGGCGCTCCTC
>DATLGW010000635.1:0-1846 GCA_035540315.1 Burkholderiaceae bacterium
CACCGTCGGCCGCTGCTCGGGGTCGTCGCGGCTGCAGATCTCGCCTGGCGGCTTGTGGTACAGCAGCACGCGCGGCGGCGTCTGCGGCGCGCGCCGGTTCAGCGGCTTGCCGTTGATGCGCACCTGGTCGCTCGGCCCGATCCGTTGGCCGACGTGCGCCGGCTGACCGTTGACCGACACCCGGCCGGCCAGGATCAGCTCTTCCATCTCGCGCCGCGACCCTAGCCCCGCGTCGGCCAGCAGCTTGTGCAGCTTCGGCGTATCGTCGTCCGGGCCGCGCGGGGGGCGAGCGCGAGCGCGCCGCCGCGGATCGGCGGCATCGAGCCCGATCGCGGCCTGCTTCGAATACACGGGCACGGCATCGATTGGCTCGATCGCCGTGTCCGCGGCAGCGCCGGCGCCGTCGGCGCCCGGTGCCGCGGCCGCGTCGCCGGGATTCGGCTGCGCCGGCGCCTGACGACCGCCGCGTCCGGGTCGCCGCCGCGCGAACCGGCCGCGCAGCGGGCGCGGCCCGCGCCGCTGCGGCCGCGAGTCGCCGGACTCGCCGTCGGTGCCGTCGGCGCCGCCGCGCTGCGTCGGATCGCCGGCAACCTCGGTTGCGGTGTCGGCCGGTCCCGCCTCGGGAGCATTTCGCGACACCAGGGAATCGGCATCGGCCGGGCGGTCGTTAGGTTCGTTCATCGTTGACTTGCACTTCTTCAGGGGTCGTTGCGGCGGTCGGATCGGATTGCGCAGCCACCGGCTCCGACGAGGACTCGTGCGGCTGCTCGGCAGCCGCGGACGGTTGCAGCTCGGGTGGCGCGACGTCGGGCGCGGCCGACTGCGCCACAAACGACGCGTCGGCGTCGGCTGCCGAAATCCCGGGCAGCTCGTCGCCGGAGATCGCCACGCTCGGCGACGACGGCGCATCGGACAGCGCGGCCGCGACCGCGTCGCCGGCGGCGCGCATCGATGCCGACGGATCGCCATCGTCGAGCGGCGGCAGCTCCGACAGGCTGTGCAGCCCGAGATCGTCGAGGAACCGGCGCGTCGTGCCCAGCAGCGCCGGACGGCCGACGACGTCCTTGTGGCCGATCGTCTCGATCCAGCCGCGGTCCTCGAGCGTCTTGATGATCTGCGACGACACCGTGACGCCGCGGATCTCCTCGATCTCGCCGCGAGTCACCGGCTGCCGGTAGGCGATGATCGCCAGCGTCTCGAGCACCGCGCGCGAATACTTCGGCGGTCGCTCCGGGTTCAACCGCTCGATGTAGCGCGCGACGTCGCGTGCGGTCTGGAAGCGCCAGCCGCCGGCCAGCGACACCAGCTCGACGCCCCGCCCCTTCCAGTCGCTGCGCAGCTCGTCGAGCAGTGCCCGGATCGTATCGATCCCCACCGGCACGTCGTCGCCGAACATCCGCCGCAGCTCGGCGGGCGCCAGCGGTTGCGAAGCGCACAGCAAGGCGGCTTCGATCAACCGCTTCAGATCCGCGGTGTTCATCACGCGGCTAACGAAATCATCCGTTGTGAATCACAGCCAGGCAGGCAAACCGCCTGGCGCGCAAAAAAGAAACCGGCTGCGCAATCTGTTTGTTCGGTGTTGCGGCAGAAGCTGACCGGCTCGGATCGACGGTGCAACGACGGGTCTCGCCGCAGGTCCTGACCGCGCGGCACGCCCGGCAGTCCATTCACCTGTCGAGCCGGATCATACCATAGGGGCTTCGGCAGCTGGCGCAGCGCCAGGCTGAACGGTCAGCGCGCGCGGCAACACGACGTCGAACGTCGTGCCGGCCTGCGGCGTCGACTGCACCGTCACGTTGCCACCGTGGGCAAGCACGATCTGGTGCACGATGTACAGCCCCAGACC
>DATLGW010000636.1:0-3370 GCA_035540315.1 Burkholderiaceae bacterium
CTCGATGCAGCGTCCGCTCGGCCGGCTCGGCGAGCAGGTCCGCGTCGACCGCAGCGGCCGATGCCGGTGCGGCCGACTTGCGCAGGATGTTGCCGATCCGCTTGTTCGCTGCCGACAGGCTGTCGGCCTCGGGCAACGCGCGAAACGCAGCGATCGCTTCGAGCCGCACGCGGACCTGGTCGAGCCGGTCGGCATCGGTCGCGAGCACCGCTTCGAGGTCGGCCGGCGCGAAGCCGCGCGCGAGCCGCTGCTCGGCCGCGGGCGCGGCGATTACGCCGGCGCGCTGGTCGCGCTCGCGGTGCTGCGCGAGCCGGTCGACCGCTTCTTCGACCAGGTGATGGTCAACGTCGACGACGAGCGCCTGCGCGGCAACCGGCTGGCGCTGCTCGCGGGACTGCACCGGCTGATGAACCGGGTCGCCGACCTGTCGAAGCTCGCCGGCTGAAGGACACCGCATGCAGGCGCTTCGGTCGTTGCTGTTCCTGCTGTTCATGACGGTGACGGTCATACCGTACGCGTTGCTGTGCCTGTTGTGGGCGCCGCTGCCGCTGCATCGCCGCTACGCGCTGACGGTCGGCTGGCCTCGCCTCGTGATGGCGGCGCTGCGCTCGCTGTGCGGGCTGCGCTGGCAGGTCCTGGGTCACGAGCACCTTCCCGACGGGCCGGCGATCATCCTGTCGAAGCACCAGTCGACCTGGGAGACGTTCTTCTATCCGACCTACATGCCGCGCGAGGTCTGCTACGTGTTCAAGCGCGAGCTGCTGTACCTGCCGTTCTTCGGCTGGGGGCTGGCGCTGCTCGACATGATCCACATCGACCGGCGGCGCGGCCGCGACGCGTTCGAGTCGATGGTCGCGCAGGGCGTGCAGAAGCTCGCCCAGGGCCGGTGGATCATCATCTTCCCGGAGGGGACGCGGACGCCGGTCGGCAGCCAAGGCCGATACAAGACCGGCGGCGCGCGGCTGGCGGTTCGGACCAACACACCGGTGGTGCCGATCGCGGTGAACTCCGGTGAATTCTGGCCGAAGAAAAAATTCATCAAGCGTCCGGGGACGATCACGGTGTCGATCGGCAAGCCGATCCTGCCCGCCGGCAAGACCGCCGAGCAGCTGAACGACGAGGTCGAACACTGGATCGAGCGCGAGATGCGCCGGATCAGCCCGCACGCGTACAACACTGAAGCTGCAAGAAATGAAGCGTATTCGTGACCTAGCGCGCCTGGCCGGCGATGCCGCCCGCCAGCTGACGCTGCCCCTGCTCGACACCACGCTGGTCCCGCCGGCCACGCACGGCCGCCGCCGGGTCGCCTACCTGTGCGGCGAACGCGTCGATTACGAGCTGCGCCGTTCGCGCCGCCGCTCGATCGGCTTCGTCGTCGACGCGACGGGGCTGCGCGTGACCGCCCCGCGGTGGGTGACGCTGGCCGACATCGAATCCGCGCTGCGCGACAAGGAACGCTGGATCGTGCGCAAGCTGGTCGAATGGCGCGAGCATGCGCGTCGCCGCGAGCGGCTGACGGTCGACTGGCGCGATGGCGCCGCGATTCCGTACATCGGCCGAACGCTGACGCTGCGGCTCGATCCGACGGTCGACGGCACGCGGCTGCGCGGCGCGCAGCTGTGGGTCGGGCTGCCGCCGCGGGCCGAGCGCGAGCAGCTGCAGCACGCCGTTCAGGCATGGCTGCAGCAACAGGCGCGCGAGCTGTTCGAGCAGCGCGTGCCGCAGTACGCGCAGCGGCTGGGGCGCCGGCCGAAGCGATTGATGCTGTCCTCGGCGCGCACCCGCTGGGGCAGCTGCGGCGCCGACGGCACGATCCGGCTGAACTGGCGGCTGATCCACTTCCCGCTGGACGTGATCGATTACGTGATCGTGCACGAGCTCGCGCACCTGAAGGAACTGAATCACTCGCCGAAATTCTGGGCGACCGTGCAGTCGCTGCTGCCCGGCTTCGAGGATGCGCGCCAGCGCCTGCGCGAGTACCCGGACGACATCACGGTCAGCTGACGCGAACGAATCATCAACGACTGCCGGAGGGCACACGATGAGGATGCTGCACACGATGCTGCGGGTCGGAGACCTGCAGCGCTCGATCGAGTTCTACACCCGCGTGATGGGAATGCAGCTGTTGCGCACGACCGATCGCCCGGAACAGAAATATTCGCTGGCTTTCGTCGGCTACGGCCCCGAGAGCGAGCACGCGGTGCTCGAACTGACCTACAACTACGGGGTCGACCGCTACGAGATGGGCACCGCGTTCGGTCACGTCGCGATCGAGGTGGACGACGCGTACAAGGCGTGCGAGCGGATTCGCGAATCCGGCGGCACGGTGACCCGCGACGCCGGGCCCGTGAAGGGGGGAACGACCGTGATCGCGTTCGTGCAGGACCCCGACGGCTACAAGATCGAGCTGATCGAGCGGCATCGCAGCTGACCGCGTCGAGCTCGGCGATCGGCGCGCGCCGCAGCCGCGCGCCGATCGGTCGAAAACCGCCGCTCGGTCCGTCGCCGCGGCTGCGCGGCGCATGCCACCGGTAGATTGCCCTTGACGCCGCAGTCGCGGCGCGTCTTATCGTGCGCCGCAACCGCGCGCGATGCATCGACAGGAGCACCCGAGTGAGCACACCGCAGGTTTCGCAGTCCCCTTCCCCGCAGCCGTCGCCCCGGATCCATCCGCTGCTGGCGACCGCCGCCGTCGCCGTCATTGCGCTGTCGGCGACCGGAATCGCAGCCATGACTGGCGTGATCGGCAAGCCGGCCGCGCAAGCCCCGGCGCTCGAGCCCGTTGCCGCGATCTCCGCGCCGGGCGTCGCCGCGCCGCAAGCGCCGGGCCCGATGGCCTCGGCACCGGCCGCCGCGCAGCAGCCGCCGGCCGCGCCGGCGCCGCGCGCTGCAGCACCGGCGCAGCCCGCACCGGCGCAGCGGGCTGCCGCGCCGCCCGTGCAGGCGCCGGCCGCGAACCCGCGCCCCGCCGCTCAGCCGGCCCCGGTCGCGCAAGCGGCCCCTGCGGTGCAGGCCGCTCCGATCCCGAACCGCGACTGGGCGACCGTCGAATCGGTTCGCGAGCTGCGGCGTGAAGGCGAAGCGAGCGGTGTCGGCGCGATTGCCGGCGGCGTGCTCGGCGGCGCAATCGGCAACCAGATCGGCGGCGGCAACGGCCGCAAGGCCATGACCGTGATCGGCGCGATCGGCGGCGGCGTCGCGGGGCATCAGATCGAAAAACACGCGCGCAGCGACGTCAATCACGAGATCACCGTGCGCTTCGACGACGGCACGACGCGCAGCTTCGTACGCGATACGCCGTGGGGGCTGCGCGTGGGCGAGCGGATCCGGATGATCGACGGGCAGATCGCGGCCGGCCCGGCCCAGTCGC
>DATLGW010000637.1:0-2468 GCA_035540315.1 Burkholderiaceae bacterium
GCCTGCATCTGCGTGATCATCGGCCCGGCGGTCGGCAGCAATCCGTTGGGCATCGAAGGCTACAAGACGATCGCGTTCGAGGTGGCCGAAGCGATGCGGTGGCAGGTGCCGGACTGGTTCGCAGTGCCGGTCTGTTATGGCGACTCGCTGTACGGCATCTGGAAGGGTTTCGAGCAGTTGCGCGCGCTGGGGTGGATCGACCGCGTGCCGCGGCTGCTGGCGGCCGAGGTGTCGGGATCGCTGACGCAGGCGCTTGCCGACGGCACGGACGTGCTGCCGGTCTGCGCAGGTTCCGCTTCGGTTGCGACGTCGATTGCGGCGCCGCAAGGAACCTATCAGGGCCTGGCGGCATTGCGGGCGAGCGGCGGCCGCTCGCTGCGCGTGCGCGACGAGGACATCCTGCAATGGCAGGCCAAGCTGGCGCGGCTGGGGCTCTACGCCGAGGCTTCGTCGGTCGCGACGCTGCCGGCGATCGAACGGCTGCGCGCGGATCGCACGATCGCGCCCGACGAAACCGTCGTGTCGCTGCTCACGGCGAGCGGAATGAAAGACAGTGCCGCATTGCACGGGACGGTCGCCGCGCCGCCGCGCATCGATGCCGACGCCCGCTCCGCGTTGAACGCCCTCAGGCAGACCTATGGCTTCGATGCCGAGCGTTGACCTGGGCGTCTCGTCCGACGGGCGCGCACCGCTCGCCGAGCTGGTCGCACAGGCCGTCACCGCCGAGGCGGCCGGCGCGACCACGCTGTGGATCGCGAATCATCTGTTCCTGCGCGATCCGATCGGCGCCGCCAGTGCCGCGCTCGCCGCAACCCGCAGGATCCGCGTCGCGCTGATGGCGATGAGCCCGTACGCCATGCATCCGGTCGCAATCGCGATGACGGCAGCGACGCTCGACGAGCTTCACCCGGGCCGCGTGATCCTGTGCCTGGGAGTCGGCGCGCCGGGGGATCTGGCCGCCGCCGGAATCCAGACCCCGCGACCGATCGCGACGATGCGCGAGGCGATTCAGGTGTGCCGGCAACTGCTCGCCGGGGACACCGCGGCGCATGACGGCGAGATCTACAAGGTCGCGGGCCGGCGGTTGCCGAACCCGAGCCGGCGCGTGCCGATCGTGGTCGCGGCGTCGGGGCCGCAGATGCTCGCGCTGGCAGGGGCGCACGCCGACGGCGTGCTGATCTCGGCAGCCACCGCGCCGGCTTTCATCGGATGGTGTCTCGAGCAGGTCGAGCGCGGCGAACGCGCGCGTGCGGTACCCGGCCGCTGCCGCCGCATGGCGATCGTCTATACCCGCATTGCCGACGAACCGGCCGCCGCGATCGCTTCGATCCGGCGCACGATCGGCTTCATCCTGCGCGGCCCGCATCATGCGAAGAACGTCGAGCTCGCAGGAACCCGCCTGGATCAGCAAGCGCTGTGGGACGCGTACCGAGCCGAGGACTGGACGACGGTCGAGCGGCTGATCACCGACGACGTCGTTCGCGCGCATGCGGCGGCCGGCAGCGCGCAACAGGTCGCGCAGCGCTACCGGCAGTACCGCGCGCTCGGGCTGGACGAGCTGATCATCGGCGGAATCGACGACCGGGCCGGGATCGCGCAGGCGCTGGACGCGGTCACGCCCGGCTGAGCGGCAACGCCCCGCAGCCGCGTCGGCTCACTGCACGTGGGGCATCACCTCTTCGGCGAACAGCTGCATCTGATCGACCAGGTCGTCGACCGAGCTGGCGGCAAAATACAGACCCAGCAGGTGCGTGACGCCGGCCTGCTTCAGCGCGTTCGCCCGATCGACGACCTCGGCCGGCGTGCCGATCAGGTTCGATTCCTCCAGCCGGATCTCGCCCTGATCCTTCAGCGTCGACTTCTTCAGCGACACCAGGTGCTTGTACATCTGGCTGCGCTCGAAATCTCGGATCGCCCGGTTGCGGTCGCGATCGACCCGGACGATGTACTGCGGCGCGACCTCGATCGTGCGCCAGTCGCGGCCGACCCGTTCGCAATGCTGCTTCAGCAGCGCGACCCCCTCGTGCACCTTGCTCACGTGCAGGCCGGCCGGCAGCCAGCCGTCGGCAAGCTCGGCAGTGCGTCGGATGTTGTTCGGATTGTTGCCGCCGATCAGGATCGGCAGGTGGTCCTGCTTCGGCTTCGGATACAGCTCGACGTCGCGGTACCGGTAGAACCTGCCGTCGAACGACGACACCCGTTCGGTGAACAGGCGCTTGAGCGCCGTGACGCCCTCGTCGACGATGTCGCCCCGCTGCAGTTTCGAATCGGGTTGCACCGCATCGAACTCCTCTCGATAGGCGCCGATGCCCACGCCGAGCTCGAGCCGGCCGCCGCTGAAGTGATCGAGCGTGCAGATCTGCTTTGCCGTCGCGACGATGTCGCGGCGCATCGGCAGCACCAGGATGCCGGTGCCGAAACGCAGCTTCTTGCATACCGCCGCCAGATGCGCGTACACCACCAGCGGC
>DATLGW010000638.1:0-3136 GCA_035540315.1 Burkholderiaceae bacterium
GTCCCAGCACCGACACGAACTCGCCCTTGCGCAGTCCAAAGCCGAGTCCCTTCAGCGCGGCGATCGGCCCGCGGCTCGACGGATACGTCAGATCGACGCCGTCGATCCGCAGGTGCGCGCCCGACGAGCCGGTCACCGAGCCGCGCGGGCCGCCTTGACCACCGCGTCCATGTCGAACTTGTTGATCTCGTCGACGAAGCGATTCGTGTACAGCCGCGACAGGTCGAGGTCGGCGCGCGGAATCTGGCCTTCCTGCGCCATCACGTCGATCAAACGCTTCCACGCGTCCTCCGGAAAGTGACCGTATTTCCTGGGACCCGGACCGGAAAAGTCGTCGATCTGATTGCGGTCGAACATCACCTGCCGCATGTCGGTCTTCAGCTGCTCCGCCTCCTTGTCCGGTGACGGGCGGGCGGTCGGATGGGCTTCCCAGTAGGCGCGCACGCAGGCCTCCGGATTCTCGCGGCACGCGATCCACGACTTGACCAGCGCACGGCCGAAGCCGACGACCATCTGCGGCCGCTCGGCAAGCAGCTTCTCGCTGGTCACCATCCCGTTCGAGAAGATCGTTCGGAACTGCTCGGGCATCGGAATGCGCCGGATCGGGATCCCGGCCAGCTCCATCCGCCCGTGCTCGCCGACGAACAGGTTCACGGCGTCGACTTCGCCGGTCTGAAGCCGGCGCCATGCAGCCGCGCCGAGCCCGATCGGCAGCACCTGCACGTCCTTGTTCCAGGCCAGCCCGACGCTGGCAAGCATCGCGCGCGACATCGGGATGTTGCCCCAGGTCAGCGCGCCCACGCCCAGCCGCTTGCCCTTCAGGTCCTGCAGCGTACGGATCGGACTGTTTTCGAGGGTGACGAACTCGAACGTCTGGCTGCGCAGCCAGTTCATCACGAAACGTACCGGCAGCGGCTCGCCCTTCGCGAGCGCGATCACCGCGAGGTCGGGGTTCGCATAGCCGAAATGCGCTTGGCCCGTGGCGACCTGCGGCAGCAGCACGGCCGAACCGGTGACCGAGATGATCTCGAGCTGCAACCCCTCCTCCTTGAAGAAGCCGAGCTTGCTGCCGAGGTTGTAGAACGCGAACTGCACGTTCGGCGGCGCCGGAAAGCCAAGCACCACCTTGTCGAGCGCATGCGCGGCGCCTGCGAACGAGAAAGCGCCGGCAGCCAGCATCGGTGCCAGCGCTCGCGCCATGATCCGGCTCAGCATCTTCATTCTCCCTTGGTCGAAGGTTTCGATGGACTGCTCTGACAACTCGGGGCGGACCGCGCTCAGGGTTCGACGATGATCTTGCCGTAGAACGCGCGACTCTCCAGCGCCTGCATCGCGTCGCGCGCGCGCTCGAGCGGGAACCGTTCCGGATGCAGCACCGGCTTCAGCCGCCCGTCTTTCAGCATCTGCAGCAGCGCGAGCACGTCGTCACGCGACCAGCCGTTCGAACCGATGATGTTCAACTCGAACGTCCAGATGAAGCGGATGTCTTCGGGCGGGTCGTAGCCGGCGGTGGCGCCGCAGGTCAGCATCCGGCCGTCCTTGCGCAGCACCTGGAGCGACTTGACCCAGGTGTCGCCGCCGGTGAAATTGATCACCACGTCGAGCCCGCCGGCCTTGCGCGGGTCGAGTCGCGCGCGGCCGAACTGCCGGTGACATTCGGCGACCCAGTCGGTCGCCGCGTAGTCGATGCCGATATCGGCACCGAGCTCGGAGAGCCGCGCCAGCTTCTGCGGGCTCGAAGCGCAGGCCACGACGGTGGCGCCGGCCAGCTTTGCCAGCTGCACGCAGCAGGTGCCCACGCCTCCCGATGCGCCGAGGATCAGCACTTTCTCGCCCGACTGGATCCGGCCGCGCGTGACCATCATCCGATAGGCCGTCCCGTAGGCGGTCGGCAACGACGCCGCCTCGGCGAATCCGATCGCATCGTCCAGAGGGATCAACATGTGCGCCGGCACGCGCACGTACTCCGCCAGCCCGCCGTCGAAGGCTTCTCCCAGCAGCCGGCCGCGCTCGCGATCGATCGGGTCGACCAGAACCCGGTCACCGCGCTCGAATCCGGTCACGCCGGCGCCGAGATCCACCACCTCGCCGGCCACGTCGATGCCGATCACGATCGGCAGCGGCACCTTGATTCCCGGCATGCCACGGCGGGTGAAGATGTCGTGATAGTTCAGCGAGCAGGCGCGAACGCGAAGCACCACCTCGCCGGCGTCGGGCACCGGATCGCGGTAGCGGGCGTCGAACACCAGTTGGTCGTTCGATCCGTGCTCGTGAAGGACGACTGCGCGCATCGCGGGCGGCTCCTGTCGTGAACGTCGAGTCGTGGTGCGCGGGGCGCGGTTCAGCCGAGGTCGCCGAAGCGGTCTGCCAGCATCCGCTGCACGAGCTTGCGGTCGATCTTGCCCGGCCCGTTCAGCGGCATCTGCTCGACGAACAGCACCCGCCGCGGATGCGCGTACGCGGGCCCGTTCGCAAGGCAGAACTGCCGCAGCTCTTCCTCGGTCGGCTGCATGCCCTTCGCGGGCACGACCATCGCAACCGGCACCTCGCCTTTGACCCGATGCGGCAGCGGCACCACAGAGGCCTCGGCGACCGCCGGATGCTTCAGCAACAGATCCTCGACCTCGATCGGATAGACGTTCTCGCCGCCCGAATTGAACATGTCGTCGGTGCGGCCGCGGAAGTAGAAGAACCCGTCGGCGTCGCGGTGGAACAGGTCCCCGGTGCGCAGCCAGCCGTCGACCAGGCGTTGCCGGTTGACTTCCGGCAGCCCGAGATACCCCGGCGTGACGCCGGGGTTGCGGACCCACAGTTCGCCGTCCGACGGATGCTCGCGCCCTTCGGCGTCGACGAGCTTGACCTCGCCCTCGGGCCACGCGACGCCGCAGCTGCCATGCGGGACGCGACGCCCGTCGAGCGGCGGGCCGAACATCACCGGTCCGCCTTCGGTAAGACCATAGGACTCGAGCACCGGTACGCCGAATACCGCCTCGACCGCATCCTGCAGCTCCTTCGGCGTCGGCGCCGAGCCGATCGTCAGCATCGTCAAATGCGAGAAGTCGAGCGACTCGATTAGGTCGCGCTGCTGCAGCAGCAGCGCGACCTAATCGAGTCGCTCGACTTCTCGCATTTGACG
>DATLGW010000639.1:0-6316 GCA_035540315.1 Burkholderiaceae bacterium
GTCGCCGCTGTGCCGGATGGCCGCAACGCTGGTGTCGGCGCACATGGTCCAGCACCTGCTGCTGGTGATCGTCGCCCCGGCGCTGCTGGCGCTGGCGCGACCGGCGCCGGTGGCGCGCGAGGCGATCGGCGCGGCCGCGATCGCATACGGCCTGGCGATCTGGGTCTGGCACGCGCCGCCCGTCTACACCGCAGTCGTCAGCCGCGAGGCCGCCCACCTGGCCGGTTATTCGCTGCTGATCGCGATCGGATATGCGTTCTGGAGCCAGATGCTGTGCGCGCAGCGCGCAGCGCGGGGCAAGGCCGCGCTCGCGATGTTGGCGACCGCGCTGCACACGACGCTGCTGGGCGCGCTGCTCGCGTTCGCGCCGCGGCTGCTGTATCCGGTGCTGGCGGCGGGCGCGCCGCTGTGGGGGCTCGAGCCGCTGCAGGACCAGCAGCTGGCCGGACTGCTGATGTGGACTGTCGGCGGCGTCGCGTACATGGGGGCTGCGTTGGCGATCGGGATGCGGGCGCTCGAGTTGCGCGCCGCATGAGCCAGGCACCGCTTCAACAGACGCCGCAGCGCTACCGGATCGAATCGCCGCTGTGGCTGCTGCCGGCGGTGGTTGCCGCGACGATTCTCGTCTTCGTCGCCGATCTTGCGACGCCGCTGGGCGTCGCGGTCTGGGTCTTCTATCTGCCGCCGATCGTGGTGTGCCTGCTCGGCTGGCAGCCTGCGCTTCCGGTCGGGCTGGTCGCGGCGCACACGGTGCTGATCATCGTCGGATTCTTCCTGTCGCCGCCGGGGCAGGGCGAGTCGCTGATCGGGTTGAATCGGGGTTTCGGCATCCTGGCGCTGTGGGCCGTCGCGCTGGTCGCGTGGCAGGCGATCTCGACGCGGGTGTCGGCGCGGCGCAGCGCATGGATCAGCGAAGGGCGGGCGCGGCTCACGCAGCGGATGCTGGGCGAGCAGCCGCTCGACAGCCTGGCCGCGAACATCCTGCAGGCGTTGGCGCGGCAGGTCGGCGCGCCGGTGGGCATGCTGTACCTGCTCGAGGGCGGTGCGTTGCGCCGGCGCGCTTCGTTCGCACCGCACCCGGACACGAGCGCGCCGCTGCAGTTCGACCTCGGGCAGGGCACGGTCGGGCAGGTCGGCGCCGACGGCGTCGGCGTCGAGCTCGACGACGTGCCGGCCGAGCACCTGCGAATCGGCTCGTCGCTCGGCGACACGCGGCCGCGGCACGTGGTCTGCAAGCCGCTGACCGCCGACGGCCGGGTGTTCGGGGTGGTCGAGCTCGGGCTGCTGCAGCCGCTGCACGAGCTCGACCGCGAGCTGCTCGACCAGACTGCCGAGAGCGCCGGGGTCGCGCTGCGCACCGCGAAGTACCGCGACGAGCTCGGTGCGCTGCTGCAGAAGACCCAGCAGCAGGCCGAGCAGCTGCAGGCGCAGCAGGAGGAACTGCGGGTCTCCAACGAGGAGCTCGAGGAGCAGAGCCGCGCGCTGCGCGAGTCGCAGACCCGGCTGGAGCATCAGCAGGCCGAGCTCGAGCAGACCAATGCGCAGCTCGAGGAGCAGACCGAGTCGCTCGAGCGCCAGAAGCGCGACCTGCTGCTGGCGCACGAGCAGCTCGAGCGCGCGAACCATTACAAGAGCGAGTTCCTGGCGAACATGTCGCACGAGCTGCGCACTCCGTTGAACAGCTCGCTGATCCTCGCGAAGCTGCTGGCCGACAACAAGGACGGCCGGCTCAGCGACGAGCAGGTCCGATATGCGCAGACGATCTACGCGTCGAACAACGATCTGCTGACGCTGATCAACGACATCCTCGATCTGGCGAAGATCGAGGCCGGCCGCATCGACGTGCATGCCGAGTCGGTGCCGATCGCGCGGATCCTGGAGCCGCTGCGGCGCAGCTTCGAGCCGCTTGCCGCGGAAAGGCAGCTGCGGTTCGTTGCCGAAGTCGCCGACACGGCGCCGGCGACGATCGACACCGATCCACAGCGGCTGCTGCAGATCCTGCGCAACCTGCTGTCGAACGCGCTGAAGTTCACGCACGAAGGCGAGGTGGCGCTGCGAATCGACGACGCGGGCGGCGGTCGGATCGCGTTCAGCGTGCGCGACACCGGCATCGGCATCCCGGCCGATCAGCGCGAAGTGATCTTCGAGGCGTTTCGCCAGGCCGACGGCACGACGAACCGCCGCTACGGCGGCACCGGGCTGGGTCTGACGATCTCGCGCGAGCTCGCACATCTGCTGGGCGGTCACATCGTCGTCGACAGCGCGCCCGGGTCCGGCAGCACGTTCACGCTGCTGCTGCCGCTGGCCGGACCGCCGCCGATGCCATCGCGCGGGTCCGCGCTCTCCTCCGAACGGGCGGCTGCCGCCGATCAGGCGCAGCGGACGGAACCGCCGGCCGCGCCGGCGCCGCCCGCAACGCAGCGAGCGCCGGCCGCCGCAGCCGGCGCGCAATCCGCGCGGGCCGCCGGATTCGTCGACGATCGCGAGCGCCGACAGCCCGGCCACCGGTTGATCGTCGTGATCGAGGACGACGTCGCGTTCGCGCGGATCCTGTACGACCTGATCCACGAGCTCGATTTCGACTGCGCGATCGCGCACACCGCTGCCGAGGGACTGCAGCTGGTGCGCGAGCTGATCCCGTGCGCCGTGCTGCTCGACGTCGGTCTGCCCGATCACTCGGGGCTGTCGGTGCTCGAGTCGCTGAAGCGCGACCCGGCCACGCGGCCGATCCCGGTCCACATCGTATCGGTCGAGGACTACTCGCAGAACGCGCTCGAGCTCGGCGCGATCGGCTTTGCGCTGAAGCCGGTCCGGCGCGAGCAGATCGTCGACGCAGTGCGACGGCTCGAGCAGAAGTCCACGCAGCAGCTGCGACGGATCCTGGTGGTCGAGGACGATCCGGCAATGCGCGACAGCATCGCGGCGTTGCTGCGTTCGGAAGACGTCGAGATCGACGGCGTCGGGTCCGCGGCCGACGCGCTCGGGCAGCTGTCGTCGCAGACCTACGACTGCATGGTGCTCGATCTGGTGCTGCCCGACGCGAGCGGCTACGACGTGCTCGAGCGGATGGCCGACAGCGGCAAGTACGCGTTTCCGCCGGTGATCGTCTACACCGGGCGCGCGCTCAGCCGCGAAGAGGAGCAGCGGCTGCGCCGCTACTCGAAGTCGATCATCGTCAAGGGGGCGCGTTCGCCCGAGCGGCTGCTCGACGAGGTGACGCTGTTCCTGCATCAGGTCGAATCGCGGCTGCCGCCGGATCGGCAGCGGATGCTGCGCGAGGCGCGCCAGCGCGATGCGGTGTTCGAAGGCCGGCGCATCCTCGTGGTCGAAGACGACGTTCGCAACATCTTCGCGCTGTCCAGCGTGCTCGAGCCGCTGGGGGCCAAGGTGTCGATCGCCCGCAACGGCCGCGAATCGATCGAGTCGCTGCGAGCCGACCCGTCGATCGACCTGGTGCTGATGGACATCATGATGCCGGAGATGGACGGGCTGACGGCGATCCGCGAGATCCGCAAGCAGCCGCAATGGGCGAGGCTGCCGATCATCGCGCTGACCGCCAAGGCAATGCGCGATGATCGGGAGCGCTGCCTGCAGGCGGGCGCGAGCGACTACATTGCCAAGCCGCTGGACATCGGTCAGCTGCTGTCGCTGTGTCGGGTATGGATGCCGAAGTGACGCGACGATGCCGGCAGCAGCGCGCGGGCAGGTGCGGCCATGACTGATCCCGCCGCCGCCGACTTCGATCCGGACTTCGACCTGGAGCTGCACCTGCTGGTGCAGGCGATCCTGCTGAAGTACCAGTACGACTTCACCGACTATGCGCTGTCTTCGATGCGCCGGCGCGTGCAGCAGGCGCTCACGCAGCTCGGCTGCGGCACCGTGTCGCAGCTGCAGGATCGGGTGCTGCGCGATCCGGCGGTGTTCGCGCAGCTGCTGCAGTTCCTGACGGTGCAGGTCAGCGAGATGTTCCGCGACCCGGGCTATTTCGCCGCGCTGCGCGAGCACGTGCTGCCGGTGCTGCGGACCTATCCGTCGCTGAAGGTCTGGATCGCCGGCTGCGCCAGCGGCGAAGAGCTCTATTCGCTGGCGATCCTGCTGTCGGAGGAAGGCCTGCTCGAGCGCACGCTGTTCTATGCGACCGACATCAATCCGGAAGCGCTGCGCGCGGCGCAGGAAGGCGTCTATCCGCTCGACCGGATCGCCGGGTTCAGCGAGAACTACCGTCGTGCCGGCGGCCGCGGTTCGCTGTCGGACTACTACTCGGCGGCCTACGGCCGCGCCGTGTTCGAACGGGGGCTGCGCGCGCAGGCGGTCTTCTCCGACCACAGCCTCGCGACCGACAGCGTATTCTCCGAGGTCAACCTGGTGTCGTGCCGCAACGTGCTGATCTATTTCAATCGCAGTCTGCAGGACCGCGCGATCGGGCTGTTCCGCGACGCGCTCGTGCATCGCGGCTTCCTGGGTCTGGGCAGCAAGGAGAGCCTGCGGTTCTGCGCCCATGCCGACGCATTCGAGCCCGTTGCCGGGGGCGAACGCATCTACCGCAAGAAATGACCCGCTCGACCGCGCTGCGCGATCAGCCGCCGCCGCTTGCGATCGTCGTCGGCGGCTCGGCCGGCGGCATCGATGCGCTGAACGCGCTGCTGCCGCCGCTGCCGGCGCAACTGGGGATTCCGATCGTCGTGGCGCTGCACCTGCCCCCGGGGCAGCCGAGCATGCTCGCGTCGCTGTTCGAGCCGCGCTGCGCGCTGCCGGTGCACGAGGCGAGCGACAAGGAACCGCTCGACGCAGGGGTTTATTTCGCGCCGCCGGATTATCATCTGCTGATCGAGCCCCATCGCAGCCTGGCGCTATCGGTGGATCCGCCGCTGAACTACTCGCGGCCGTCGATCGATGTGCTGTTCCAATCGGCCGCATGGGCATTCGGACCGCGGCTGCTCGGCATCGTCTTGAGCGGCGCGAACCAGGACGGCGCTGCCGGATTGCGGGCGATCCGCCGGGCGGGCGGAGCGGCCTGGGTGCAGTCGCCGCAGGCCGCAGCGATGCCGACGATGCCGCTGGCCGCACTGCGGGTGGCTGGCGCCGACTGCGTTTTGATGCCCGACGCGATGGCGACGCGGCTGGCGGCGCTGGCGCCGGCGCGCGGCCGCTGAGGTGCCGCAGATGCAAGGGGGACTGCGCGAGAGGATGGCTGGGAAGGCGAAGCTGCTGGTCGTCGACGACGTGCGCGAGAACGTGACGGTGCTCGAGGCGCTGCTGGAACGCGACGATCTCGAGTTGCTGAAGGCATATTCGGCGCAGGAGGCGCTCGAGCTGCTGCTGGCGCACGAAGTCGCGCTGGCGCTGCTCGACGTGCGGATGCCGGGGATCGACGGCTTCGAGCTGGCCGAGCTGATGCGCGGCACCGAGCGCACGCGGCACGTGCCGATCATCTTCCTGACCGCCGGCAACCGCGACTACAGCCGCACGTTTCGCGGCTACGAGGCCGGCGCAGTCGACTTCATGTACAAGCCGATCGATCCGCACGTGCTGCGCAGCAAGGTCGACGTGTTCGTGCAGCTGCAGCGCCAGCGCGAGCAGCTGGCGCTGCAGCTGGACGCGCTGCGCGAGGCGCTGCGGCTGAACGAGATGTTCGCGGCCGTGCTCGGTCACGATCTGCGCAATCCGCTGTCGGCGATCCTGAACGGCGCGGCGCTGCTGCAGCGGCGCTCGGGCGACGAGCTCGTGGTGGCGACCGCGCAGCGGATCCGGCGCAGCGGCGAGCGGATGTCGCGGATGATCGATCAGCTGCTCGATCTGAGCCGCACCCGCGCCGGCGGGTTCGACGCGCTGGAGCTCGCGCCGATCGATCTGGTGCCGGTGTGCCAGAAGATCCTCGAGGAGCTCGAGCCGGCGGCCGCGCAGCGGCGCGCCCGGCTGGTCCATCACGGCGACACCGTGGGCCGCTTCGACGCCGACCGGCTGGCGCAGGTGTTCTCGAACCTGCTCGGCAACGCGCTGCGGCACGGCGATCCCCGCGAGCCGGTCGACGTGACGATCGACGGTCGCGACGCCGCATCGCTGGTGGTGTCCGTGCGCAACGGCGGCGTGATCGCAGCCGAGCTGCTGCCGCAGCTGTTCGAGCCGTTCCGCAGCGGAGCAGCGCACGGCAGCGGCGGGCTCGGTCTGGGCCTGTACATCGTCCACCAGATCGTGCTCGCGCACGGTGGCCGGGTCTCGGTCCGGTCGACACCCCAGAGCGGCACGACGTTCGAGGTCGTGCTGCCGCGGGAGGTCGCGGCGCAGCCGGGTGCGGCGCCAGCGGCCGCCCCTATGG